>JAQVXQ010000242.1 GCA_028709085.1 Salinivirgaceae bacterium
GTAACCACCGATCCCGAATTCATTTCCGATCCGGTTGCCGGAAGCGTCAGTACTGTGCCAAAAGGCATACCTTTCATTATTGGAACTTGTTTTGTAACCAAATCCCATGGTGAATCGCCGTCATAGAGCGCAGCTGCCGATATAAATTTAGTGCCATCGATAACCGATCCACCACCTACGGCAAGCAGAAATGTGACGTTCTCCGTTTTAACAATCTCAATTGCTTTTAGCAAAACCATATATTCGGGATTGGGCGGAATGCCTCCCATTTCAAGAACGTTGAAACCGGATAGTGCCTTTTTCACTTGGTCGTAAATTCCATTTTTCATAATGCTACCACCACCATAGAGGAGCAGTATTTTCGCGTCTTTGGGGATTTCTGATGCAATCTTTGAGATTTGATTTTTACCAAATAGGATTTTCGTCGGGTTTTGGAATTCGAATGTATTCATATCAGTGTTGTTTTTAGGTGTGCTTTTTTATTAATGTGTCATTGCTACCGTAACGAAGCAATTGGCCTACTGAATAACAGAAACCATCTCATTGCGGGTTTTTCGAACCTTTGGAAGCTTTGCCAACCAGTCGTTTTCCGCATTGCGGTACCCTACGGCCAACATAACACAACTTCGCAAACCGTTGGCAGGTAAATTCAATATTTCGTCGAGTGCATTGGCATCAAATCCCTCCATTGGAGTGGTGTCAACCTCTTCGAATGCTGCTGCAGCAATGGCTTGCGAAAAGGCAATGTATGCCTGTCGTGCAGCATGGTTAAAGTTGACCTCGGCATCGCGTTGAGGATAGGAATTTAGAAGCATCTGTCGGTAATCTTCCCATCCTTGGTTTTTAAATCCTCGAACATCATTGGTGTGATCGAACACTCTATTAATTCGGTCGGCAGTGTAGGTATCCCATGCAGCAAAAATAAGTAGATGCGAACAATCCGAAATAACCGATTGATTGGCGGCTATCTTTTTGATTTTCTCCTTAACTTCTTGATTCTTTACCACTATTATTTCAAAGGGTTGCAGCCCGCTTGATGTTGGAGCGAGCAAGGCTGCCTCGATTATGGCATCAATTTTTTCCTCGGGAACCTTCTCGCCATTCATGGCTTTTGTAGCGTATCGCCACGCTAGTTTTTCTATTAATTTCATTGTTGAGTTTTTTATTTGTTGATTATTTGTGGTGTAATTTCATTGTATATGTATGGTTGTCCGCTTTTGCATCTAATATTTGTGTAATGCTTTGAAAATCAATTAACTTACTCCGACCCTAAAAGGAGTAATTGATTTTCTTCTCTCCCTTTAGGGCTGGGGTTAATGAAGAAAATTAAGTTCCAATTTGAGTATAAAAACGGATAACCATTTTATATTCTAATACTATTCCATGCCAACGCCCAACTCTCTTTCAGACATTGATCGGTTAATTCAAACAGCGCACGCTTTTGCATATTCAGTAAAAATGACATTGGATAAATGGTATAGGCGTAAAATAGATAGGGGGAAATAGATTTTATAATTCCCTCATTCTGACCACGTAACATTAAATCGAACAGCGGTTGGATCAGTTTAAGTCCCTCATTACGGGTCATTTCGTCAATCATTGGAGTGTTGTCGCATTGCGAGAGGAATGAGGACTCGGCTCTATGATTCAGTTTAAAATGCGCCATATTGAACCAAATTTGCTCAAAACTTTGTTTCATTGGGCCGTTTGCATTATATCCTTCGAATGCTTTGTGAGTGAATTCCGACTTTACAGTTAGGTAGAGTTGGTTTACCAGATCTTGTTTGTTTTTGAAATAGAGATAGATAGTGGCTGGCGAAACCCCTGCTATTGCAGCAATTTTTGCCATCGAAGTGCTTTGAATACCCCCACTGTTTACCAGCGATAAGGTTGCACGCAACAGTGCGTCTCGTTTTTCGATGCTTTTTTGAAGTTTAACCATGGTATAATGCTCTTTTTAATCGTTTCTATTTTTTTGTCTCCCTTTCGGTGATAAATAAACAGAAAAAGGGAATGAATGTTCATAATTTAATCTCTTTTGCTCAACAAAAGGAGATGCAGACCATTCCAACATGTGCAGATAAGCCATGTCAATGATAGTGGGATTTTTTAAAAAAATCCGTAATGTTTATTGACTCCGAGGATTGCGGGCTAAAGCCCAATTTTGAAGCAACGTTACTAACCACGGACTTAAGTCCGTGGTTATTGAAAACGAACCGTTTTGACTTTAGCCGTTAAGTCCTTATTTTCAATAATATACGAAATTATGTCATTGATAGTGGGATTTTTTAAAAAAATCCGTAATGTGCAATGACAAAAAAGAATACAGGGCTAAAGCCCAATTTTGAAGCAACGTTACTAACCACGGACTTAAGTCCGTGGTTATTGAAAACGAACCATTTTGGCTTTAGCCGTTAAGCCCATATTTTCAATAATATACGAAATTATGTCAATGATAGTGGGATTTTTAAAAAAATCCGTAATGTGCAATGACAAAAAAGGATATAAGGCTAAAACCCGAGCCTAATAACGATCAATAACTCCAGCCTTAAGGCCGTGGTTATTGAAAACGAACCGTTTTGGCTTTAGTCGTTAAGCCCTTATTTTCAACAATATACGAAACCATGTCAATGATAGTGGGATTTTTAAAAAAATCCGTAATGTTTAATGGCACAGAGGATTGCGGGTTAAAACCTGAGCCTAATAACACTCAATAACTCCAGCCTTTAGGCTGGGGTTAGCACCTATTCAGCCGCTTGGGCTTTAGCCCTTATCCGATAATTTAATAATTTCCTATCCAAACAAGAACGGATTTTGGTTTAACCAGCATTGGAGTTTATACGTAGTTCATTCGAACTTCATACGCACTTCATTCGAAGTCTATACGTCTGTGAGCGTACAAACTCCGTATTAAATTCGATTATAATTTGAATGAAGTTTGTATCTGCATAAAAGCTGTCTTATCTTTGTTCGAACCATGTTTATAAACAGCGATTATGGCAAGCA
>JAQVXQ010000093.1 GCA_028709085.1 Salinivirgaceae bacterium
ACCGTTTGTGAAAAAAGTAACACCGATAAGTCATAACAATTGACCGTTGGTGAAAAAGGTTCGTTATTCAAATTAAATCCGTTTACATTTGTATTAATCCTTAGGAGAAATAATTTATCGAAAGTCTCACTACAAACGTTAACTAAGGATAGGAGCAATCTGCTCCGATGATGTCTGGTTTCTGGTTGGTTTCAGAAAGTCTTGCCTGCTAAGGTGAGACTTTCTGTATTTTAAGCTCTCTTCTTAAATGTAATATGTCGTTTTTGACTCTTCTGGGAACGTAGCGTTGTAGTTTGAAAAATCTACTGTTTATTACTAGAAATCCCATGGAAAACAATGATTCCGAATAATGACATTGAAAATAGGCTGTATTGCTTTAGCTAATTCTTGGGGTTTCTTCTTGCACAGTTTCTGCCGGATATTCAATTCGAGTATGGTAAATATTAAACAGCTTGCTTTTAAAAATCTCTTTAGTCACTTCGATGTCGCGGAAAGTAATGTCGGAATTTCGCAGTTGATTGTTTTTCACAATCGAATCAATGATGGTATCCACCAACAACTCGATACTCTCTTTTGTAACCACCTTTAAGCTCCGGCTGGCTGCCTCAACCGAGTCGGCCAACATTACCACGGCAGTCTCTTTGGTGAAAGGCACCGGACCCTTGTATTGGTATTTCGACTTGTCGGGCTTTTCATGAGGATTTGCATTTAAATAGGATCGGTAGAAATATTGAACAACACTGTCGCCATGATGTGTTTTTATAAAATCGATTACGGCTTTTGGCAGGTTGTGCTTTTTTGCCATTTCGACCCCTTTGTCAACATGCGATATTATGATTTCAGCACTTTTGTCGTAGGGAAGATTGTCGTGTGGATTAATGTTATTTATTTGATTTTCGATAAAGTATTGCGGCATATTCATTTTGCCAATATCATGGTATAGTGCACCTGTTCGTACTAAAAGGGGGTTGCCACCAATTTGCAAAATTACATTTTCGGCTAAATTGGCTACCTGTGACGAGTGTTGGAAGGTTCCCGGAGCACGTTCGTTGAGTTTGCGTAATAAGGGCGAATTAGTGTCCGACAGCTCCATTAATGTAACATTTGACAAGAATCGAAACATTTTTTCGAAAAGATAGATTAACGGATAACTCCATAATGTGAGAAGTGAATTCCCTCCAAACCAAGCAAATCGTGTCCATTCAATTTTGGTAAAATCGCCTTCTTGCATCAGTGTCATGGATACATAAATCATGGAATAGGCCAAGAAAATATTGGCCGCAGCTAAAAAGATCTGACTTCGCTTATACATCGTAGTTAACGAAAAAACGGCTACCACCCCAACGATATATTGTGTAAACACAAATTCATAGGCATTGGGCAGAATTAGACCCATAATAACAATTATGGCCGAGAAGATAAAGATTGCAAATCGGGCGTCGAAAAACACGCTAATAATAATCGGAACAATGGCAAAGGGAATCAAATAAATATCAATTGTGTCGCTCTTTGCTATAAAATGAGCTACAACAAAGGATATTAGCGACATGAAGATGACAAATATCGACTTTCGATTGTATTGTAGAAGCCCTTTTCTGAAATAGACCATAAATGATATCAACAATATGGCTGCAATGAGCGATGTGAAGAATTTACCCACAAAAAGCCAGATCCGAACCTTGTCGCTACGACCTCTACTTTTATATTCGCTACGCAACGATTCTAACACGATGTAATTGCCTTGTGAAATTACCTCTCCACGACTAATAATCCGTTGTCCTTCTTGGATCATGCCACGGGTAAGGGATAAATCCTCTTGCATTTGATCAATATTCATTCGTGTTAACACTGAGTCGTACTCTAATGTATAGACCTGAGTGTATACGGATGGCATTAATCGGGTCATGGTTTCAACCCACGATTGCTGGCCACAAATTTTCTGTGCCATGCTGCGGAACTTAATGGTTCCACTTCGCTTGGCAGGAAGTTCTTTGGCTGTGTAGTCGGTGGCGATGTTGTTGGATACGACCATAACGGCTCTATTTCCATTTTGAGTCGAAAAGGCTGTATCGAGCACTCCTTGCGATATGTATTCCTGAAATGATAGTAATAAATTGTCGATACAAGAGTCGGCGTTATTCGGTATGGTTGCCAAATTTTGTTGACGGATTAACCGAATTGATTTTTTAATTTGACTATGCAAAACCCGGATCGTGTTGTCTATTCGAATGCTGTCAACGATGAAAAACAGCGGATAGTTGTTGTTTAAGCTATCGCGCTCTTTCTTTATCTCCATATCGGTTTTATAAATCGGAAAATTGAATGGAGCAATTAAATCTTCGTTAAACCATGGGGCACCTTGTCGATATTCGTAGCGAAATTGACGTTCGCTGGGGAGAATTGAAAAAACAACTCCTGTTGCGATCGTTACTAGAATAAATTGGAGGAATACTGATTTATATTTTCGATACCAAGTTTTTACCGATGTCATACTATAATATTTATTGGTATTAACAATTAATTGTGTATTAGGTTCTTTTATTAAACCCCCTCAAAAAGGGTTAATATTCGTTCCACTTTATTGTGTTTAGCTTTAAAGTTGTTGTTTATCAGCGTGTTACTTAAGCTTATTAATGTGTTTTTAAGAAAATTATTATTTGATATGGGATCAAGAAGATTGGTATTAAACTCTTTTAAGGGATCTGTTAATTGAATCTCTAAATATTTTCTTCCATAAATGGCCCCATCATAAAAAGGGTATATAAAAAATGAGGTTGATTGATTTACCTCGTCTTCGGGCGCATGTTGAGGTAGAGTGTTTTTTTTATAACATAAAATAGAGTGTGATTGGAGCGCTGTTCCGAAAATGGGAAAGTCAAGTTTTTGTGCCAATGCTAAATAGAGTAATGCCAAGGAGTATTGGCTTCCATTTTTTGTTTTTAAAAGACGACTTACACTATAATCAACGCCAGATGTCTTTTTTGAGTTTTCGCCTTTGAATTTTAAATTCGTAAAGAGTACTCGGTTTATTAATTTCACCCTCTCAATTGGGGTTAAGTAATCGTTTATTTCGAGCCAAACTGCTTTATATACTTTATTAAAATTATCCAGGAATTGTATATAATCGAGTCCCGGGTAAAGAATCTTTTCGAGTAGAAAAATCCCATAAACGTATTCACCATCTTTATTTGCAAGCCAGGTTTTAAATAAATTGTATAGGTCTTGAAATTCAATTTCATCAATTATATTCTCGAGTCTATTTTGCAATAAAGGATTTGTGCTTTGTTCCCAAGCTAAGGTCAGCTCTGATATTGCAGCGCTGCCTTGTTGTAATAGTTTTTTAGAAACACTTTGGAAGATCTCCTCTGAAGGGTCATCGAGCAATGAAAGTAGGGGTTTTAGTTCTGTCATTTCAATATAATTCATTGTTTCAATGGTAACGGGGCGTTGGGTACGTTTATTTCGAATGATTTAATACGGTTTAAACTCGATTCTCAAAAACAATGCTTAGTATGATAAAGTTTTTGTTTAACTTCCTTTACTATACTAAGCATTAATTCTGTTATCCTGAATAATTCTATGCTGTAAAGCGGTCGAGCACCTTTTTAATGGTGTCAATCATATGTGGTCGATAGTCTGTGCTATATTCACCACGTCGCCTATTTGCAATTATGTTGCAAATTGTGAGTGCATTGTGTCCCAGTTGGGCTGATAAACCATAAATAGCGCTACATTCCATTTCATAGTTTGTAATTCGGGTATCGTTGAATCTAAAAGCTTCAATTTTGTCGTTTACTTTGCTGTCAATAATTGGCAATCGGAGAACGCGTCCTTGCGGACCATAAAAACCTGGTGCAGAGATGGTTATTCCTTGCACCATATCAAATGCAACTTTTTTTAACAGTTCTTCGGAGGCATTTACGAAATAGGGTACTGGAAGTAATTGGTTGTAATCCATATGTTTAAGAAATGCTTTCTCGAGGGGTTCTATGTTGATTTTGCTTCTGTTGGCATAGAAATTAAGCAGACCATCAAATCCGCAGCCGATTGCCGAAGCAACTGGGGTATCAACTGGAATCTCGGCTTGAAGAGCTCCGGAGGTTCCAATTCTGATAAAGTTTAGTTGACGATGCTCTTTTTTTATTTCGCGTTTTTTAAGATCTATATTTGCTAACGCATCGAGTTCATTTACAACAATATCAATGTTGTCGGTTCCAATACCGGTCGAAACTACTGAAATGCGTTTTCCCTTATATGTTCCAGTGTGTGTGCAAAATTCTCTGTTTTGTTTGCGAACCTCTATTTTGTCGAAAAACTCAGATACAACGGATACTCTATCTTGATCACCCACAAGAATAATTAAATCGGCGATTTCTTCAGGTAGCAAATGTAGATGAAAAATGCTTCCATCAGCGTTTAATATTAGTTCAGAATGTTGTAATTGTGTCATAATTTCGTAGTTTTGTAAGAATATAAAGTCCAAATTTATCAAAATTTTATGAACCACGCAATTTTTAAGATACTTGTTCCCATCGATTTTTCGGAGCAATCCTATTCAGGATTACGGCAGGCAAAGTATATGGCCGAAGGTCGCGCTGTTAAAATCGTTGCACTGCATGTGATCAGGGAGCATTCGTCGCCTTGGAATGTTTTTACCAGCGAGGAGAAAAATGTGTTTGTAGAAAAGACCCACGACAAGTTGCGCTTGTTGGCTGATATGGAAAATATTAATCGAGAGCAATTTTCAACGCGAATTGAGTTTGGAAAATTGTGCGATACTATTCTCGATATCTCCGCGGAGATGAATGTCGATTGTATTATTATGGGAACTTCGGCTGCCAATAATATTAAAAAGAAAATCATCGGAAGCAATGCTTTAAGAGTGGTTTCAGAGGCTCATGTTCCTGTAATTACGGTCAAAAGCAATTGCGAAATCGACAATTTTGAAAATATTTACTTGCCCCTTGACTTGAACAAAGAGACCCGAGAAAAAGTACCATTGGCAATTAAAATTGCGAAACTTTTGGATTCAAGAATCAAAGTAGTTTCGTTTGTTTCGACGAAAGATGAACTTGTAAACTCAAATCTTAAGCGTCAAGCACAGCTTGTGAGGGATTTTGTAATGGAACGTGGAGTGGATTGCACTGCCGAAGTATTGTTCTTTGAATCTGGATCGCGGAAAGAGAAAATGGTTGAGTATATGAATAACAATCCCGGAATGGCGATCATTACAACTCATCAACAGCCAGAAATTGTTGACTTTTTGTTGGGTTCGTTTGCTGCCGATGTTATTCATCTTTCCCAAACACCGGTTATGAGTATTATTCCGATTGGAGTAATAAAATATGGTAATGAAATGCCAGGAATACGATAAATTAATCATATAAAAATAATAATTATGAACATGAAAAAAATGCAACCGCTTCTACTCATTGGTGCTGCGGGTATAATTTTAATTGTACTATTTAGTAATAGTATGTTTTTTAAAATAAATCCAGGTGATCGAGCTATAATTTTCCGCCAGTTTAGCACAGGACTAGATACGGGAAATATATTTCAACCCGGATTTCATGTAGTTGCTCCTTGGAACGATTTTATTGTTTATAATGTGAAAGAGCAGACCAAAGAAGAGACCATGGACGTGCTCGACAAAAGCGGTTTATCTCTCAATGTTGAAATTTCGGTGCGTTTTAATCCACTCTTTAGCCGACTGGCTCTTTTGCATCAGCAATTTGGAGTCGATTATGTTAACTTGTTGGTTATTCCTGAAGTAAGAAGTGTTGTGCGACAAGTTGCCGGACGCTATACCGCAGAGGAGATTTATTCAACGAAAAGGGGCGAGGTGGAAATGAGTATTGTTCGCGAAGCGGAAATGAAACTGAAAAGTAATTTTGTGGACATGCGTGCACTCTTAATTCGTTCCATTAAATTGCCCAATGATATTCGTGGGGCAATTGAAAGTAAACTAACCCAAGAACAAGAGGCGTTGGCATATAAATTTAAACTCGAAAGAGAGACCAGCGAAGCACTACGTAAGAAGATTCAGGCTGAAGGAGAGGCGGTTGCTAATAAAATCATTAATAGCAGTTTAACATCCAGTTTGCTTAAAATGCGCGGTATCGAAGCTACTTTGAAACTCTCAGAGTCGCCCAATTCAAAGACCATTATTATTGGAGGTTCGGATGGTGGTTTACCGCTTATCTTGAATGCTGAAAAATAGTTTGTTATAACGATTAAGCGCCTAAATTGTTGAATGCAGTTTAGGCGCTTTTTTTATTTTGCTATTTTTTTTGGTTAAAATGCAACAATAAAACCGGGATAGGTGTCTTTTATTGAATCTTTGAAATACTCTGCTTTTGCTCGTGAGTTAAACTCCCCAATAATTAACCTGTAAACCCGATTCCCATTTGAATTAACCACCTGAACAGTTACTTTTTGATTCAGTTCCGACTCTACCAAAGCTGCTCTCTCCAGCAAATTTCCGCTCTCTTTATAACTGGCAATCTGAATTCCAAATCCAATGGGTTCGCTTTTTGCCGAAGAGAGCTGATAATAGTTTGTTGTCAAAATAGGAATGGTATTGACCTCCGTGACTTTTGTGTTTTCCTGTTCAGGCTTGTTTGTGGCTTCTGTAACACTTGCCATTTCAACCTCTGCGGTTTTGTTAGCAGTCGGTTCTATTGTTGTCTCCGTTTGACTTTCCTCCACAACTTCAATTTTAACATCCACCACGCCCATTTCAACAAAGTTGAGTTTTTCAGCAGCTGTTTTTGAAACGTCAATAATCCGTCCTTCAATGAATGGACCTCTGTCGTTTACGCGCACGGTTACCGACTTTGAGTTCGTTAGGTTTGTTACTTTAACCATGGTTCCAAAAGGCAATGTTTTGTGTGCGGCGGTCAATTTATTATGGGTGTATTTTTCGCCCGAAGCAGTAGTTTTTCCTTCAAATTTGTTGGCATAAAAAGAGGCTTTTCCGGTCGATATTGTGCCTTGTCCGATTGCCAGAAATGTCGTAAATATAAGTAAACTAGCAAGAATTAGGGCTACGTGTTTCATTCAATGAATTTTGATGTAATTTGCGCAAAAATACAAATTATTTGATTACCAAAGCCATAAAACAAGGATGTTTGCACCTGTATTTGAGCAATTGGTGGATTTCTTACACGTATTGTATAAAACAATTATCGCTTTTGGTGTGCATTAATCGTTTTAAGGGCGCAAGAGCCACCACAACCGCTTGCACATTGGCCGTAGCTAGTTGTTTTGTTTGAGAAAAAGCTCCAAATAGATCGTAGTAAGCTTCCAAAAGCCCAGGCTACGATTGCATATGTTAATATAATTTGCCACATAGTTTTGTTGTTTTTTAATGATCAATTAACCAATAAATAGGGATCCTACTTGAAATACAATAACCGAGGCTATCCAAGCTAGAATCGAAGTATAGAAAACCAAAAAGAGCGGCCATTTCCAAGTTCCTGTCTCGCGTTTTACTGCAGTAACTACTCCAATACAGGGAAAATAAATCAAAACGAATACAATAAATGACAAGGCCGTTAATTTATTTTTACTCGTAGGATCATTTTTCGCTTGACGTGATAAAATTTCGTTCAATGAGTCCGTTGTTCCATTATTTTCGTTGGCTTGATAAATCACACTTAATGTACCAATAATTACCTCTTTTGCCGCAATTCCGGTAACAATACTAATTCCTAATTGCCAGTCCATTCCCGCGGGTTGTAAAATAGGCTCGATGGTTTTTCCTATGGCTTTTAAGTAGGATTGATCCAAGTGTTGTGCCTTATAAGCAGAGACAATAGAATCGACTTTTTGTTCTGCAATGGCTTTATTTTCAATGGTTTTTTCAACCAGTGCAATTTGTTGGTCTCGTTCTCCTTCTAAAATCGAATTGGTTGGAAAATATCCCAACGACCAAATAATAATAACAGCGATTAAGATTACACCTCCTACTTTTCGCAGATATTCAACACTTTTGTCCCACATATTCGACACAATAACCTTAATGGTTGGAATGCGATAGGGAGGGAGCTCCATAACGAAAGGCGCTTCGGATTGTTTGAAAAGCGTCTTCTTAAACATCAACGCAGTTACAATAGCAATAACGATCCCGAGTGTGTAGATACTCATTAACATTAGTGTGGGATACGACGGAAAAAAAGCACTGATAAAAAGTATATAGACCGGCAGACGGGCACTACACGACATAAATGGGTTTATGAGCATGGTTAAAAGCCGATCGTTTTTATTCTCAAGAATTCGGGTACTCAATATGGCTGGAACATTACATCCAAATCCCATGATTAGGGGAATAAAACTTTTGCCATGCAGTCCTATTTTGTGCATCACTTTATCCATAATAAATGCCGCACGAGCCATGTATCCGGTATCTTCCATAAGTGAAATAAAGAAGAATAGAATAACAATATTGGGCAGAAAAACCAAAACGCTTCCCATACCATTTATAATGCCCTCGGTGAGCAAATCTTTAAAGGGACCGCTGGGTAAAACATTCCCAATGTACGAATTCAGGGTCGAAACTCCGGTTTCGATCCACTCCATGGGGTATTGCCCAAGATTGAAGGTAGTGTAGAACATCAGGAACATGAAAAGGAAGAAAATTGGAAATCCAAACAGTTTATGGGTCATAAAGGTGTCAATGATTTCCGTGCCTTGTCTTCGCTTATGGTGGTTGTGCGTGTAGGTCTCTTTTAACGCCCCGGAGATAAATCCATAACGGGCATCGGCAATTACAGATTCCGTTTTTTCGGAGTAATTCTTCTCAATGCGTTTAACGCTCTCTTTTGTGATTTTATGTATAGCTGTAAAATTGTCCGCTTTTGAAAGAATGCCACGTACAAATACATCGGACTCGAGCATCCGGATGGAAAGATATCGGGACGATCGGTTGGCAATAATATCCTTATTTTCTCGAATGGGAACATCAATTAAATCGAGTGATTTTTCGACATCTTGCCCATAATTTATGTGTATATGACGAACTACAGGATCCAAATCTTCGTAAACGGCAACAATTTTTTGCAATAAAGCATTTACTCCCGTCCCCTTCGATCCAACGGTTGGAATCATTGGAATTCCTAACATTTTTGCCAAACTTTGGTTATCGAGTTTGGCACCATTCCGAACCATTTCGTCGAACATATTTAAGGCCATTACAACTTTGATATCCATGTCGATAAGTTGGGTCGTAAGGTAGAGATTACGTTCTAAGTTTCCGGCATCAACAACGTTTATAACTATATCGGGTACTTCGTTGAAAATATAGTTTCGAACAAAAAGCTCCTCCTGTGAGTATGCCGATAGGCTATACGTTCCTGGCATATCCACAAATGTAAGCGTGTAATCGTTGTAAACTCGAGTTGTGCGTTTCAAATCGACGGTTACACCGCTGTAGTTGCCCACTTTCTCGCGAGACCCGCTTAGTGCATTAAAAAGAGTAGTTTTTCCTGAATTTGGATTGCCCACAAAAGCAACATGGATATGTTTTTGTTTGTCAATAACCCTTGTTTTAATCGACTCTTCACTAACGGTTTCATAAAGATTTTCGTTGTATTCGTGGGCGTGTTCTGTTAAAGGCACAACTTCAATTAGTTCGGCTTCGGTATGACGCAACGAAACATCGTATCCCATAATTCGATACTCTATTGGGTCGCGCAATGGGGCACGCCTTACAACATGGACTTCTTTTCCTCGAACAAATCCCATCTCCGTAATTCGATGACGAAATTCTCCGTATCCACGCACTTTTACAATAATGGCCGACTCGCCTATTTTAAGTTCTGATAGTTTCATTTCCGCTTGCTACTCTATTGTTTTTTATTGAATTGTTTACCGATTTTTTGCGTATTCTTATTTAGAATGCGTAAAAATAGCTGTAAATTCTTAGATACACAAATGAAATGCCTAAAATGAAATTACTGCTTGAAAATTTAGTTGAATTCAGTTTCGGAGTGATTAACTAGTCTGAATATAGGGGTAGAAATACATGAAACGTAGTTCCCTCGTCAACAATGCTTTGCGTCTGTATAATACCGTTCATCATAACAATGAAATCATAGCAAAGTGCGAGTCCAATTCCAGATCCTTTTTCACCGGTGGTTCCAACTCGAGGTCGATTTTCGCTGAAGTTGAAAAGTGTTTGTACTATTTCGGGGGGGATTCCAATGCCGTTGTCGCTTATGGATATTTTTAACGTCTTGTGGTTGTGTTTTTGAGCGCTTATGCTAATAAATCCATCTTGATTTGTATATTTTATGGCATTGGAGACTAGGTTTCTGATAATCATTTCAAAGGCTCGCTCATCGGCGTTGACGTAGATGTCGTCGGGAATTGACAGATCAATTCGAATGCGTTTCACTTCAGCAAATTTCTGATAGGTGAGAATCGATTTCTGAGTTATCTGTTTTACATTCAGCGGTTTAATGTTTAGTGTTACTCCTTTTGATTGTATCTGTGCCCACTCAATAAGGTTTTCGAAAATATTAAGAATATCGAGCATCGATTCCTTGAGTATTCCAACCATTCTCTTGCTTTTTTCAATGGATTGCTCCTCCATTTTCCGATTGAGCAGATCCGACATCCCTAACAATGTTGTAAATGGATTTCGGATGTCGTGGGCAATGATCGAAATTAGTTTGTCTTTTTGTTTTATGGTTTCGGAAAGCTGTTGGTTGCTCAAGGAAATTGCATTCTCGGCTTCTATACGAGCCGTAATATCATGAATTATAGAGTAGTGCAGTTGTTGATTATTTACGGAAATAGGACCACTATAGATCTCAACATTTCTTGTTATTCCAGAGGCCAATTTGTGTTCATAAATAAAATGGTTCTGTTTTTTAGCCAACGATATTTTAAGATAATTCCGAATTTCCGATTCGGGAGCCGTATTTATCTCCGTAATACGTTTGTTTATGAGTGTTTCGTAATTCCAACCGTAAAAATTACAGGCAGCGGAGTTAACGTCCACTATTTTTAGTGTCTCTGGCTCAATAAGCATTATTATTACGTGATTATTATTGAATATACTTTTGTAACGCGACTCGCTTATTTTTAAGTTTTCGGTGGCTATTCTACGATTTCGGAGAAGAATCCACGTTAGCAGTAATATTATTAATGCCTCCGCAATCATTATTACAAGAATCAAAATTACAAGTTTGATGTTTTGTTCAAGCCATCCGTAAGGTTTGTTTTTTATTAATGAATTCGTTGGCAATGTGTTTTCTATAATTCCCCATTTCTTTAAACTTACATAATCATACATCCAATGGTTTTGGCTTATTTTATTTATGGGAAAATTGGAAATATTATCGCCTTCAATGAGTTGTTTCGTAATTTTAAACGCTAGGCTTCCTTGTTCTGTTGCATTAACAAGACGTCCTCCAACAACTCCAGTTCCGATGTAAAAATCCCATAAACCATAAACTGGGCACGGTGCATTGTTAACAATTAATTTACCGCTCTCTTCGTAGCTATAATATACTCCTTTGTTGTCGCGATTAAATAGAATTAAAAGAACTAGGTCATCATTTTTCAGCTGTTTGATTTCTTGAATTAAATTTTCCATACTAAGTCCAACCAAGTAAGAAATAGGGAGTGTTATTGTCTTGTTTAATTCTGCTTTGGCATGTTTTATTTCTTCCAGTCCCGTTTCGGTTGAGTCTGAAATAATAAATATTCGTTTTGTATTGGGGTGTGTTTTTAAGGCTTGTTCCACCGTTTTTAAGGGCGACGTTTTTTCAATTACACCAGTTATATTATCATTGTTTTCAATTATTTGCTGATCAAAGTTATTGATCCCGCAAAAAACAATGGGTGCATTTGTACTAATCTGATCTCGAAATTGAATGGCAAAGGTTAATGCAATATTGTCGGACACAATAACAATATCTATTTTCGAGAGTTTGTATTTTTGCTCTAGGGTTGTTGCAAATTGGACATCGTATGAATCAATGTTATTTCGCTTTGCATCAAGGTATTCTATAAATAGGGTGCAATCTAGCGTGCCAATTGAATCTTGAATTGCTTTGGTGATATCGTCAGTCCACGACAATCCTTGATGGTAAGAATTAATGAGTAATATGTTTCTTGGGTGCTCACTACTAAATAGAGCATTACCTCCCATTATAAACAACAATAGAACGAATGACTTTATTTTTAAGGGGAACAATAGCTTCATTTCTTGATTTTAAAAGAGGAAATTTGGTTTTGTTAAGGATGGTTTACTATTTTATTTTTCATCTCCATACTGTGTACAACAAGCAAGGGGCGTATTATGTTTTGATTATTAAATTTGCCAATGTTGTTAAATTGTAACACTTAAATTTCTATATTGAAAATTTCAAAACGAAATAATTTATTTCACTCAATCATGTAAACGTTAATTCATAATTGCGACTTAATAATTTATGTGCTACTTATGGTATTCTACCTAAATTTTGTT
>JAQVXQ010000094.1 GCA_028709085.1 Salinivirgaceae bacterium
CTATACCAAGACCGACAATGTGCGATTGGCAGGAGTCTGGAAATGGAACCATAAAAACATAGATGCCGAAGTACGGAGTGCGTATCTATACAATCACATGGAATATGCGGGCGATGTTACGTCAGACCACTACACACACAATCAAATTAACGAATTATCGCTTGCGAGCCATTGGAATCAGTTTTTATGGAAACTAGCTGTAAATCAGTCCATAGAGTGGATCAACAGTTCCGATTTAACCGAGAACCCACAACGTCAAAAACAAGCACTTTATGGAATGATTCAACGCAAATGGAAATATATCGAAGGCGTTGTTATTATGCGACAAGAGATGGTCAGCCATGAGGCTATTCCCTTTACTCCTGCCGCTGGCTTGGATATTTTTATGAGCAAAAACATAACGTTTAGCACTTTTGTTTCACGCAGTTACAAACTTCCCACATTCAACGATCTGTATTGGACAGGTTGGGGAAATCCAAATCTAAACTCCGAAGATGCACTTAATTCTGAAGCCTCTATTAAATATCGTCGTTGGAAAGAGAGAAATTCGTTCCAAATAAAACTTGGTGGGTTTCGAAATCAGATCAAGGATATAATCATATGGTTGCCTCAAGTAACCATATGGAGACCTGAAAACTTAGAGTCGGTTTTGAGCTATGGGTTGGAATTTGAGAGCGAAATAAAGCACAAATTCTCTTCCGAAATGGGGATTACCACCAATGGACAATATACGTGGGTAAAAAGCATGAACGAAGGGAAACAACTTATTTATATCCCTGAACACAAAGCAGGTATAAACCTCTTGTTTACCTATCGAGATTTTATGATTAGCTATTCGCACATCTACACAGGAAATCGATATACCGATAAGTTGAACATGCTTAAACCGTTAGCCCGATTTAACACCGCCGACATTAGAGTAGCACAATCCTTTTCGAAAAATCAATACAAATTTAATGTCGCCGGAGCGGTAAAAAACGTCTATAACGCCACCTACGAAGTAATACAATATATCCCCACTCCACCCATAAATTTCGAATTATCCATAACAATAACGTATAAACAATAACTTACAAATCACATGAAAACACAAAACAGACGCACAAAAAAAACATTCACATCAAAATGGAGTGTAATTTTAATGTTACCCCTACTTATCTCTTTTGTTGGTTGCAGTCCCAAAGAATCAGAAACAACGGGAAACTACGAAAAAGGGATTCTTATTTTAAATGAAGGGTTATTTAATTCCGGAACTGCCGATATTACGCATTATTTGAACAACATAACTCAACAAAACGTTTTTTCACAGACCAACAATCGACCTCTAGGCGATATAGGGCAAAGCATGACCTATTATGATGGAAAATATTACATTGTAGTGAACAATAGCAATAAAATCGAGGTTGTGGATATGGATTTTGTGAGCATTGCTGCCTTCGAAAATTTAACACTACCTCGATATATCCAATTTGCAAACGGCAAAGGCTACGTTTCAAGTTGGGCTAATGACGGACAAGTTTATGTAATAAAACCGGCAACTGGTGCTGTTTTAAAAACAATATCAACCGATCCCGGGTCAGAAAAAATGTTGCTCCACGACAACATGCTCTATGTAGCAAATAGCGGTGGGTTTGGATCGTCAAATACAATATCCATAATTAACACGAATACCGATTCGGTGGAAGTAACGCTGGAAGTTGGGTCAAATCCAATCGATTTGGTAATAGATACTCAACGTAACCTTTGGGATCTGTTAGCCGGACAATACGACGCGTCGTGGACGGAAGTTGAAGGCGCAGGTCTTGTGAAAATTGCTCCTCAAACAAACCAAATTTTGGAAACAATTGCTTTCGAATCGTCCACAGGGACAGCCAATTCACTGTGTACCAACGGACAGGATTTATTCTACAATTACAACGGTGGAATACACAAAATGTCAATCGATGCCACGATTGCTCCCTCCGCACCTGCTATTTCGGGTCAATTTTACAAACTATATCTCAATGCGTCAAAGCTATACGCCTGCGATGCAGGAGATTACTCAACGCCAGGGAAAGTGCTTATTTATAACCAAACGGAGCAATTAGCAACCGATACCATTCATGCGGGAATTATTCCTTCGTATATATTATTTCGAAACTAACCTCTTTTTTATACTCCAATGCGTACTGACATGCGCAAAAGAGTACTCTTAATGACTATTTTGAAAGAGCGAATCATTTCTGGTTCGCTCTTGTTTTTTCAGTATCTAAAACTCGCCACATTCACCAACAATTACAAAAAGAGATTCCCAAAATGGATTTATTAATTGTGTATTTGCAATACAATTCTCAAAACTCACAATGCAAACAATGCTGCTATAATCAAAAAGAAGGAGATTCCACTTTCCGAGAATCTCCTTCGAACCAAAAAAAATAAAAAAAATGAACTCTCTACTTCGCCCCAGCTGTGCCAAACTGACAACCAGTACTGCTTTCAATCTTCTTCAAATTGGCCGATATTTTTGTTTGAGCTTTAGCAAAATCACTCACTGAATTTTCAAACCCGCTTAATTCGCCTTTAAAAGTTTCGTAACTACTTTTGATATTATCCAACTCATCCGCTAACTTTCCAATTCCCGGTATTTCCGGGATTTTTATATCAAACTTTTTCAGAACAGGCTTAACGACGCCCATTGCCAAGTCGGAAAATTTACCCATTACGGCTTTTACTTCACTAGGCAATCCAGTAAGAATTTGTTTTACTGAGAAAGTGAACTTTTTTACTAACAAATTCACTGTGAATTTCCTGTCCAATATACCATTTAAGTCATCTACAATCGGTTGAATTTTCCGAATCACCTTATCAACCTCCTTGATACCGTTTGTTACCTGAGATACTGGGGCAGCTAATTTACCTAGTTTTTTCGCCTCATTATTAATTTTTGTTGCTGTTGAATTAATTTCTTTAAGTGCCTTATTGGTTGCAACCAACCCTTTATTTACTTCGTCCAATGCGTTTTCGGCTTCCTTAAAGTTTTTCTCTACTGTAATACCAGCAACACAATCTTTGAGTTTAAGAGAATACTCGCGTGTTGTATTTAAAACAGTTTCCGTTGAACCCATTTTTCCTTTCACATTATCGACTACCGTTTTTGTTTTGGTAACTACCGTTTTTGTAGGCGTAATAACAGGCTGCTCGAGTGCCGTAAATTTCGTGGCTACTTTTCCAACCGGTTCTTGTACCAAATCAACGGAGCGGGCAAGAATTCCGGTAACCGTTCCAACGGTTGGAATTACTGTAAACACTTTCAAAGTACGCGATGTCTGTTTCATGGTTTCATTCATCGAGCGGGATTTATCGGAGATATAGGTAAGTTTAGTCATTATATCATCACATTGATCAACATTGGCCGAAACTGCATCGATTTTCCCATGAATTTTCCCAAACTCCGATTGTGTTTCCGCTAAATTTGCCGCGAGCTCCTCAATTTTCACAACAATCCGAATGGTGTATATTCGTGACATTGCATCTTTATAGTTGTCGATCCACTTTCGCGTTTCTTCAAACATGGCAACTGCTTTCGTTGGATCTTTCAATACATTTTGGGCATTCAGTCCCTGCTGATAATAGTATTCTGCAATGCGTTCCGTTACTTTGGTAATAGACTCTTTGGCTTCGGTATTTCCCCCATTCCACTTCACTGCAAGTTTATAATATTGAATGGAAGCGATAAAATCCTCGACTTTTCCTTTGGCTTCGGTGGCTTTTCCTCTTTTCAGATACAAATCGGAAATATGAGTAATTGTTTGTTGAACACCTTCGGTTGCTTCCGCTAATCCGCTAACAAATTTCAATGCCGACTTATACATTGCATTTGCCACAATCACCTTATCAACATCGTTCATTTTGCTTAATGGAGCAGCAGCTTGACATAACTCATTAGCAATAACTTGCTTAACAGAATCTTTTTGCGTGCCGCTATAATTATTTGAAGCATTCATAAATCGATTTTCGGCATCGGGAACGTTCTCATTTTTCACAAATTCCCTACCCTCTTCCATTAATATTGCAAATGCCTCAGCATAAGCTACATCACGTTGTGGAACATAATCAATAATTTCAGTAGTCCACGACCATTTCCCTTTTGGATGCGCCAAGGGCAATTTGATTTTCTGAAGATTGTCGTAAATTTTAACCAATTGATCGTACATACGATATTTCTCTTCGGCTTCCTGTGAATTCTTAGGCTTTTCAATGGCTGACAATCGCTGAGTTGCATTTGCAATTCCTTGATTAAAATAGTCGTTCAAATAGGATTTTCCTTGAATAAAAACGGGATCCGTTATAACGGCTTGCGTTGCATGAACCAATGCTTCGAGTTGTTGTCCTTTTCCCCAAAGTTCGTTTGCCTTTTGAATATCATCCTGCCCGTCAGAGAACATTCCCTTTATACCAAGACAACTGGTAAATGCAAATCCTGTAATTAGAATCGCCAATCCTATTAGAATTCTTCTGCGTGTAAAATTCTTCATTTGTTTCGTTTTAAGATGAGATTCACATTTAGTTGCAAAACGAAATGAATTTTGAATAGAAAAATTAAAAACAAATCGAAATAATGCTCACGCAAGCCTCGACAAATCACGATCAATAAGTACAAAAGCTTAGTGGGAAGTACGTAAAACTGAATACACTTTTCAAGGGTAGAAAAGTCAATTTGTTGGAGATATATTTGTAATCTGAATAAAATCCAATAAAATGGGAGTGCTCAAAAAAAAACTACTCGAAGATATTCGATTCGAAGAGGGGTTACAAGCCTGTATGAATTGCGGAATATGCACTGCAATTTGTCCGGCTGCTGAATTCTACGATTACGACCCGCGACAAATTGTAAATACCGTTCAAACCGCCGACGACGAAACACTTATTGAACTCATGAAAAGTGAGACAATATGGTATTGCGGACAATGTATGTCGTGTCGCACCCGATGTCCCAGAAACAATACTCCCGGTTATGTGATTATGGCGTTGAGAAAATTGTCGCAAGAGATGGGCTTTTTTACCGAATCGGAAAAAGGCAGGCAACAGCTATATTTAAAACGAACAGTGGGCGACAATGTTTTAAAATATGGATATTGCATTTATCCTAAGGAAGTTAAACCAGAAATCCATCCCGAACAAGGCCCAATTTGGGAGTGGATTCACGAAAACAGAACCATGGTATATGACCGTATGGGCGGAAATCTCGACAAACCCGGAGAAGGTCCTTTGCGTGCCATTGATAAGGAGACGCTGAACGAACTCGACTCAATTTTTGAAGTTACAGGAAACAATGAATTTTTCAAAACCATTGAATCGTACTCTGAAAAACAAGCCCACGAAATGGGGTTGCAAATAAACAACACCATGAATTGTGAATATGTAAAACACATAAACACTGCAAACGAAAAACAACATCAACGATGAACGATATTGAAAAAAACGTGTGGCGAAAATACCAGAAAAATATTGCCGACGACAATTATTTTTTTGTACGTAGTTGTATCCGACAAAATTTCTTCCCTGCCTCCGAACAAGCATTTCTGAAAATCATGCGCAACGTATTGGGCAAAAACGTAATCGAAGATCCAAAACATACAACCTGTGCCGGCATTGGATATCATAGCGATGTTGTAACATTTGACACGCTGCAAACAATTATGGGACGACATTTTTCGCTCATGACCGAAGCCGGAATAAAAAATGTCGCCATATCCTGTGTAACCTCCTTTGGACTCTATTCCGAAGTGCTCGAAACATGGAAACATTTTCCCAAGGAACTCGAAAAAACACGCGATTATCTATACAAAGCAACAGGTAGAACCTTCGAAATCCCTGAAAACATAGCCCACTGCTCCGACATTATCTACAAATTTAGAAACGAAATTGCACAAAAGGCAACTAGAAAACTTGTTAACGCTGAAACCGGAGAACCACTCTCCATTGTAGACCATATTGGATGTCATTATTCGAAAATATTTCCTGAATATGGTGAAGGTGGCGCCGAATTTCCACAAGTGTTAACCGGAATGGTCAGTGCTTGGGGCGGAAACAGTGTGGACTATCCCGAACGACGTCATTGTTGTGGGTTTGGATTCCGACAATATTTAGTGCAAGCCAACCGAGGATATTCCGTCTCCAACACCTACAAAAAACTGGTGAGCATGGAGCCCTACAAACCCGATTTTATTGTGTCGAACTGCCCAGGATGCACTATGTTTATGGATAAGTGGCAATACACCATTAGCGAAATGGAACACAAAACATTCGGGGACGGAAACCAAGGAGTTCCCGTGCTAACCTACGAAGAAATGGCAGGTCTAATATTGGGCTACAATCCCTGGGATTTGGGCTTACAAATGCACCAAGTTAGCGTGGAGCCATTGCTGAAAAAAATGGGCATTCCATACGACGAAAGTCTAAAATTTGCTGACAAAAATGGACATAAATCCTCCGTCCCATTCCAACCATCCTATATTCTTTAATTATGACAACATTGAAATATCAAACGGTAATTATTGGCGGAGGTGTGGCTGGAATGGCTGCAGCAACTGAACTTCACAAATCAGGAAGTAAGGTTGTTCTAATTGAGGGAAATAAAAAACTAGGCGGACAGGTGAATAATTGGTACAAAGTCTTTCCTAATTTTCGTCCTGCCAGTGAAATCGTCAATTCATTATCAACCAACCTGTTGAAAGATAAAATCCCCGTTTTACTCGAAACATCCATTACTCATATCGAGTCAAATTCAGGAAATTACATTCTAAAGTCGAATCAAGGTCAAGTAATTGAAGCCGAAACTGTTTTACTGGCAACCGGATTCAACACCTTCGATCCCAGCGGAAAAGAAGAGTATGGCTACGGAATATATCCCAATGTTTTGACCAGTGTAGAACTGGAACAACGTTTGAAAACAAACACAAACGGAATAAGTCCAAAACGTATAGCACTGGTGCATTGTGTTGGATCGAGAGATGAAAAGGTAAATCGACTGCATTGCAGCAAAGTATGTTGCGTTTCGGCGGTAAAGCAAGCCATTGAACTAAAAGAATTTTATCCAAATGCCGAAATCATTTGCCTATATATGGATTTGAGAATGTATGATAATGGTTTTGAAGAACTATACAGAGACGCTCAATTACAGCATAATATAAAATTTATCCGCGGACGATTGTCGGAATGTGCATTAAATATTGAGAAAGACCTTGTTCTTAAAATACAAGATACATTGGCTGGTTTACCCATGAAGTTAACGGTTGACCAGCTCATACTTATGGTTGGGAAAGAAGCCCATCAGCTTCCCCAATTCGACGAATCAATAATCATTGAAAAAGCATCCCACGGTTTTATTAAACCAGCCGATAGTCATCTAAACCCAAACACAACGTCACAGCCAGGCATCTTTTGTTGCGGAACAACAAGCGGCCCTAAAACAATTCAGGAAACCATCTCCGATGCTCGTTCGGCATCGTTGGCAGTATGCGATTATCTAAATAAAAAATAGAAAAAATGTCGAAATTTGGATTTAAACTCACTCCATCGGGTACTATAAACTATGATCAAGGCGATTTTCGACTCGCCGAGTTCATTGATCAACACGAACCCTCGAGCCGATTGTGCATCTCATGCGGAGCATGCTCAGCAACATGCACCGGTGGCGCTTTTGCTAAATTGGAAATGCACAAAATACATCTCTTTATTAAACGAGGAATGAGCGACAATGTTAAAACGCAAATCCAAAATTGTATGTATTGTGGAAAATGCCAACTCGTATGTCCGCGAGGAGTGAATAATAGAAATGTTATTCGGCTAATTCTCACCCATTTTAAAATATAAACCGAAATCATTATGGCTTTCGATCCCTTGGTAATTCCGTTCAGTTTAGGATTAATATTCCTATTGATTGTAGTGTTTTATAAATATTACACATGGATTCGGCAAATGCCCAAACCAAAGAATCCTCCCAAGGGATTAAATCGCATAAAAGCATATTTCGATGCCTCCATCGAAGTAATTATGGAGAGTTTACTCCATCGAAAAATTTTCAAGCAAAACAAACTGCTGGGATATATGCATATGAGCATTGCTTTTGGATGGTTTATGCTTATTGTTGTTGGAAATTTAGAAGCAAAAATGACAAGTACAAATGCCATTAATCCGCCCTATTTTCCTATTTTCTTAAATTTCTTTGCTCCCGACAGGTCACTAACGCCAGGACATGGAATATTCTCCTTCACCATGGATCTATTTTTAGCCATGGTCTTGTCGGGATTACTACTCGCATTTATAAAACGGAGCAAAAGTCGCCTGTTTGGCATGCGCAGAACTTCCAAAATGCGAGGCATGGATAAAATAGCACTCTATTCATTGTGGCTTATTTTTCCGCTTCGCCTATTTGCCGAAAGTTTTAACGCATATAATCATAATAGTGGCAACTTTTTATCTGCCAACTGTGGCGATTTTTTCGCTACATTCCTGCCCGTGGCACAGCTGGAATATTCCATGTGGGTTTTATACAGCCTATCGCTGGGCGTATTTTTCGTAGCCTTACCATGGTCACGTTATTCCCACATACCAACCGAAGTTGTGCTTATTTTTATACGACATTTAGGATATCGATCGTGCGTAAAACCAACGGGTTACAATATGTTTGATCTCTACTCCTGTTCCCGTTGCGGAATCTGTATCGATCAATGTCAGATAAACATTCTAAGTGAAACAAACAAAACAGTGACCGCGCACTATATTTACGATATGCGTGTGGGCAACAAAAACGATTTTGGACTTTACAGCTGTTTGGCGTGTGGACGATGCGAGGAAGCTTGTCCCGTAGGTATAAAAACGGTTGACTTGCGCATTGGAAAACGATATAGCGAAACGCCACAAACGGTAGTCAAATACAACGTACCAAAACCTCTAAAACCAACTGCACACAATGTTGGCTACTTTTCCGGTTGCATGGGAAAACTTACACCATCGGTCATTGAGTCAATGCACACCATATTTAGAGCAGCGAACGAAAACGTATTGCACATCGACAAAGAAGATGGAATTTGTTGCGGTCGTCCGCTGATTTTATCGGGAAGAGTTGACCAGGCAGCACAATTAATTCAACTAAATAAGGATCGAATAGTAGCATCCGGCATAAAAACATTAGTAACCTCTTGCCCTATTTGCTTAAAAACATTCAAAGAAGATTACGATTTAAACATCGAGGTAATTCATCACTCCGAATATATCGAACAATTATTAGAGACTCGAAAAATCAAAACTAAATTCACAAACCAAAACGTAGCCTACCACGATCCCTGTGAATTGGGTCGAGGTTTAAAAATATACGATGCCCCCCGAAATGTCATCAGAAATGTGGCTATTCTATCCGAAAATCCAAATAAAAATGAACGAGAATTATGTTGTGGTGGAAGTTTAGCCGGAATTGCGCTTTCTCAGGAGCAAAAGCAAACTCTGGCAAGCGATGCGATCCATCAAATAATTGACAATGAGACGAAAGCATTAATCACGAGTTGTCCACTATGCAAGAAAAGTTTTACGCAAACCTCGGTTATCAAAGTAATGGACATTGCAGAAATTATATCTCAAAATTTAATTTTACCCGCAGAGCATAAAGTTAAGGAAAAACAACATGTTCAAGAATTTGTGAATTACAATTGATTTTGTAAAAGATAGAAGTATCCGTAGTCGTCGCAATCTCTAAAACAACAGCTCAATTTTATTTCCCACTATATTAGAAACCATTCGTTTTTGAACCAAAAATTTGTAATTTTGTGTCCATTGAAAACGCAATTTATTTTACTTCTAAAAAACTAAACCTATGAAAAAAATCGTAACCTTATCTCTTGTATTAATATCAAGTTTAAGCCTTTTAACAGCACAAACACATCGTCTAAGCAACGACCAAAACGAGTCCCGAGCACTTCCCGAACAGCCTCAACAAGGAATTAAAGCAAACGCAACACAACAATTCGTTTTAAACCCAGATGGAACTTGGCAATTTGAGGATGGATCCTATTCCATTGTAAAGGCTTCCAACAATGAAAAATATGCCCTATTCTCCTCCGGAAAATGGAGCCCAATGGAAACCCTAACCGATGGAGACGGAAACACTTACGATGCGGTTAAAATTGGCAATTATTTTTGGATGACGAAAAATATGCAAACAACTAAATACAGCAACGGGCAACCCATTAAATTATCCCCAGATAATAACGCAGATTGGAAATCGAAAGCAGGAGCCTATACAAATATTGACAATAAAATAGAGAACAAAGCTGAAAAAGGATTGCTTTATAGTTGGCATGTTGCCAATAATCCGTACAGAATCTGCCCAAAAGGATGGAGAATTCCTTCGGATGACGAATGGATGGATTTATTTACCACCCTCGGAGGAATTTCAAATGCAGGAGTTCCACTAAAATCAACGCAAGGATGGAAACCAAAAGAAGAAGTTACAAGCAATCCCAATGGAACCGATATGTTTATGTTCAATGGAGTTCCTACCGGATACAGACAAATGCACAATGAAAATAGCGCATTTTGGCATTTAAAAAGTGAGGCAACATACTGGTCGATAACCACTAAATCGGACAACGATGCAACAGCAGTGACAATTAACACTTTATCCACCTTAAGAGTAGGTCCTTCACCAAAATTCTTTGGACGTTCTATCCGTTGCATCAAATAATATAAATTTGTGCGCAATGAACGAATAGGTTACTCCAAATTTTCGTTCTTTATTTCAAAAAAAACAGAATTAATAAAGCCTGAAATCGTACGATTTCAGGCCTTATTAATTCTTGATAATCAAAACAATAAATAATTCACACAACCCATAATACATCGCAAACACCAACCATCTCAAAGTAGATAATTTGAAAAAAAATGCACATCTTTGTATCCATAACTTTTCAAAAATGACAACTACTAGCAACAACATTAACAGTTCGATAACAATTGAAAAAATAATCGAAAGTACACAAATTGTTGTGTCCAAATACATTAATCGATCCGTTATACCAAGACGCGAAAAAGAAGATGTTACAATGGCTATAGTTGAGAAATTCATACATCAAAAAAGCAAAATAGATCGTTCGTTTGAAGGAAAATCCAAGATAACAACATACTATATTGCTATTCTGAATCGTATGTGCTGCGAAGTTATTCGCAAAGAGAGTAAACATTGGTACGCAGTAATTGAAGCTGAAGAGTCTTATAATCAAGAAAAATCGACTCTGGCAATTGAAACAGAAAAACATACCGTAATAAAATGTGAGGTTGATCGATTACTAAATACTCTAACGCTTCTGAATAACGAGAAAGCAAAAACAATCCTTTTCCTAAAATACTATTTCAAAATACCAATTCACAACACTGAATTAAAGGAATATTGCAAAGAGAAAACATCCGAATTTTCCGAGATATTAAACCAAAATAATGACCTATCAAAAGCGGAACTTTATGAAAACTTAGCCTATCTAACAAATGAGATAGAAAGAAAAAACATTAAAGGGGATGCCATTCGAATGTGGCTAAACAAACAAATTGATACTATAATAGAAAGACTAAACGTACACGGATCGTCGTTTTACAATAGAGAAAGTTTAGCCATTTTAATTGAACATAAGGATGTAATTTCATCTAATAAATAAATCCCCCTAGCGCAATGGATATTTCAAAACATCTAACAGAAGAACAAATCGCATTTTGTGCTGAAGCCATCAACTCAGGAAAATACTCTTCTATAGCAAACAATATACAAGACCACTTAATACAATGTAACGAATGTGCGTCCGAAGTTGTTATGGTTGCAGAAATTTCAAGCGAAATAAGTTTCGAAGAGCTCAAAAAAAAGAAGCCTCAAAAAAACTATAAGCCCGTCTTTTACTCCATAGCGGCCACATTTTTACTTTTCGGAACAATTTATATTTTCCACAGAAACACCAACCCGACAAACAACGTAAACACTATTGCTGAAAACAAATCGGTTGAAGAATTGATACAACCCATGGATACGGTTCTACTTGAAAATCAGGTTAAAGAAAACAACTCGCCCGAAAACCCCACAGAAAACAACAACTCCAATAATAAAATAAGCACTTCGACAAATCAACAATTGGCATATATCAACCATCCACAACTTGAAAAATTAGCCCAGAACTATCGAGGCTCATACCGAGGCGAAGAGGTTAAAGTAATAACCAAAGGCCTAATTTTATTCAATAAAACAGATTCAATGGCATGGCAAAATCCCAACTTAGAACCATTAACCATTGAGATTTATAACAATAAAGGAGCCCAATCCTATAGTGTCACAACAAATGGTAATTCAGTAAAGATCCCCAATCTTCAAAATGGATTGTACTACTGGAAGCTAATTAACCAAGACTACGACCTATTATTTGTAGGGAAAATTGAAGTTAAATAGTT
>JAQVXQ010000095.1:0-5004 GCA_028709085.1 Salinivirgaceae bacterium
ATGTTTACGAAGCCATCAACGGCGCCTCCAATGAACAACTTCCCGTTCTATTTGTATTTCAAGACAATGGATATGGAATTTCGGTTCCTAAAAAAGACCAAACTGCCAACCGAAAAGTGGCCGATAATTTCTCGGGATTTAAAAACCTCCGGATTTTTCATTGCAATGGGAAAGATATTTTCGACTCCATGAATACCCTTTTCGAAGCCAAACAGTGGATTTTGGAGAATCAAAACCCGGCCATTGTACAAGCCAATTGTGTCCGAATACATTCTCATTCCAATTCGGATCGGCATGATTTGTATCGAGATAATTCCGAACTTTCCTACGTTGCGGATAATGATCCAATGGCAAAATATCGTCGTTTGCTTTTACGATACAACCGAGCAACCACCGAAGAACTGGATAATATTGATAAAGAGGTAAAGGCCATGGTAAAAGATGCACACAAAAAAGCATTGGCTGCACCCGATCCTGACCCAAAATCAATTCACGATTTTGTGATTGCCGAGCCATTTATTTCCACAAAATATCCCGAAGGCATTCACAATTCAACCGAAAATCCAAAGAAATTAATTGAAGCCATTAATGAAACATTAAAAGCTGAATTTAAAATAAACCCTGACACCTTCCTCTGGGGACAAGACATTGCGAACAAAGAGAAGGGCGGAATATTTAACGTATCCAAAGGATTGCAACAAGAATTTGGTCCTGAGCGCGTTTTTAATGCCCCCATTGCCGAAGATTATATTGTGGGAACGGCAAATGGAATGAGTCGGTACTCCGACAAAATCAGAGTAGTTGTCGAAGGGGCTGAATTTGCTGACTATTTTTGGCCAGCAATGGAACAATTGGTTGACACGTCACACGATTATTGGCGATCAAATGGAAAATTCTCGCCAAACATTACCATTCGATTGGCTTCGGGTGGATACATTGGTGGAGGATTGTATCATAGTCAGAACATCGAAGGAACATTAACAACGTTACCGGGAATTCGAGTTGTTTATCCGTCATTTGCAGACGATGCCGCCGGATTGCTCCGCACATCGATCCGCAGCCGTGGATTGACTATTTTCCTTGAACCCAAAGCTCTTTACAACGACCCAAAAGCGGTCACTCCCGTGCCCATCGATTTTGAGGTTCCATTCGGTAAAGCTCGAATTCGAAAATCAGGAAACGACATTACACTGATTACCTATGGAAACACAACACATATGAGTCTGGAAGCTAGCAACATAGTGAAAGAGAAACATGATATTTCCATCGAGGTTATTGACCTGCGATCCCTCCTTCCGTTGGACACGGAGACGATCTTAGCATCCATTCAGAAAACTGGAAAAGTCCTTATTGTACACGAAGACAAAATTTTCGGGGGCTTTGGAGGCGAAATAGCTGCCTATTTATCCGAAAACGTCTTTGAATATTTAGATGGACCCGTAATGCGATTGGGCTCGACGTTTACACCCGTTGGATTTAATCCAATTCTTGAAGAAGAAATTTTGCCCAGCATTCAAAAAATTGTTGCTAAAATTGAAGAATTAGCTAAATACTAATGCCATAAATAACTTTCAACTATGAATACAACAGCACTCATATACAGCTTTAAGTCGAACAAATCGGCACAAGTGGCTAAAAAAATAAATGAAGAATGGGGTAAAAACATTGACCTTGTGGATGCCGATACCCTTACCGACGAACAATTTATGGCATACCAAAATTATATTCTAGGAGTTCCCACATGGTTCGACGGAGAGTTGCCAAACTATTGGGACGAATTTATTCCTGCCATGGAAGAGCTGAATTTGAAAGGAAAAAAATTCGCAATCTATGGAAATGGAGATCAAAAAAACTATCCTGAAAATTTTGTTGATGGTATTGGAATAATGGCCGAACTTATTGAAGTTCTAGGAGGTGAAATCATTGGATTTACAGAAACAGAAGGATATAATTTTGAGAAATCATTTGCAGTGCGTGGTCAAAAACTATGTGGCTTAGCACTCGACTTTGAAAACCAAAATAAACAAAACATCCCACGCATTGTTTCCTGGATAAAGCAATTAAAAGCCGAGACAACCCAAGAGTAATAAAACATAAATGTAATTCTCACCAAATAAACTACAAAGTCATGACAGATCTATCCGTAAAATGGGCAGGATTAACACTCAAAAGCCCCGTAATTGTAGGAGCATGTAACCTTACAATTAATCCTCAAAAAGCAAAAGAGATGGAAGATGCCGGTGCCGGAGCCATTGTTTTTAAATCGCTGTTTGAAGAACAAGTTCAATTGGAGAACCTGCAAACTGAACGCGTAATGACACAATACGACGAACGGGATCCAGAAATGATCTCACTGCATCCAAAATTCACACACGCAGGACCGGAAGAGCATTTGATGAAATTTGCCAATGTAAAAAGATCCGTCAACATACCAGTAATAGCAAGTCTAAACGCCATCCACAAAGATAGTTGGATTGAATATGCAAAGAAATTGGAATCCGTTGGAGCCAGTGCCTTGGAACTTAACTTTTACTATACCCCCAGAAACATTGATCACAACGGGAACGACATTGAAAATGAGCAGATTGCAATTTTACGAGAGGTCAAAAAAACGGTTAAAATTCCGGTAATAATAAAAATCAGCCCCTACTATAGCAATGTCCTCAATTTTATAAAAAAACTAACCGAAGCAGGTGCAGATGGTGTTATTTTATTCAACCGTCTTTTCCAACCCGATATTGATATTGAAGAACATCGAAATATTTATCCTTACAATTTGAGTACTTCCGACGACCAGCGACTGTCCTTACGCTTTACAGCTCTGTCTCATGGAAGATTTAAAACATCAATAACTTCGGCCACAGGAATCCACGATTGGCGGGATAGTATAAAAATGTTGCTTGCTGGAGCCAATGCTTTTCAAATTGTAAGCACGGTTTATAAAAATGGAATTAATCAAATTACAAAGATAAATGAAGGGATAAAAGCTTGGATGGATGTAAATGAATATGAAACCATCGAACAATTTAGAGGTAAATTGTCACAACAACAGCAAAAAGATCCATACGCCTATCTAAGAGCACAATATATTGACATTCTCCTAACCTCAGGTGATGTTTTCAAGCAAAACATGCCTATATAACAACGCATTTACAAAGCAATACCAACCAAAAGAGGCTACACTTTCGTGTAGCCTCTTATATTTTCGGATCGAAATAAATTCTTAACCGATAATCTCAACGTTTACAGCATTCATGCCTTTTTTCCCTTGTTCGACTTCGTAACGTACTTGGTCGTTCTCGCGAATTTTGTGGATTAAACCTGTTTGGTGTACGAAGATGTCTTCGCCGCCGTCAGCTGGCTTAATAAAACCGAATCCTTTTGTCTCGTTGAAGAATTTTACTGTTCCTTCTTTCATGATTGAAATTGTTAATTGTGTTGGGTAATAATTAATTATTATGTAAATCGTCTTCATCCTCCTCTTCTTCCACTGGGGGTTCAGAGGTAATGTTGCCGAATTTATCCACGTATGCTATCATATCGTCGGGTTCACCGTTTGTTGAAGCCACTTTTCTCTCTAATTTCTTCTTTTGCTTCTCGTTACGTTTCTTTTTCCGACTGTCTGCTTTTTGTTTCTTTATGAAACTATTGTTACTTTTTCCTGCCATTCTAATTTATAAAAGTTATTGCTTTTCCACTTTGACCTGCTCGACCTGTTCGACCAATTCGATGAATATAGCTGTCTAAATCCTTGGGTTGTTGATAATTAATTACGTGTGAAACGTGTGATATATCAAGCCCTCTAGCAGCAACATCAGTGGCTACTAGTACTTGTATTTTTTTATTTTTGAATGATTCCAACGCTTTAAGTCGATAATTCTGTGATTTATTTCCATGAATTTCATCGACATTAATTCCACCTCGGCGTAAATCTTTACAAATTCTACTCACCCAACGTTTTGTTTCCGCAAATACCAGAACCTTTTCAAACTCATTGTTTCGTACCATAGATAATAGAACATCAATCTTCTTTTCTCCATTGGCAACAGAAACTATTTGTTGATCAACCGTGTCCGCACTTCGATTCTCGGCAATAGTACGAATTTCTACGGGATTTTGCAACAATTTTTGGATTTTTGGTTTCTGGTCTCTCTCTTCGGTAGCTGAAAACAAGATGGTCTGTTGTCTGTTTTTCATTCTCTCGATAATAAATTCTATATCTCTCCAAAAACCCATGTCTAACAAGCGGTCAAATTCATCAAGAATAATTACTTTAAACTGATTTAACTTTAACGCTCCCTGTCGGGTCAAATCCATTAATCGACCAGGTGTACCAATAACAAAATGGTGTGGCTGATGCAATTTCCGCACATCAGTAGCAACATTCGTACCACCAATTAAACAAATACTAGCCATATTTAATCCAACGGCCATACTTTTAAACTCATCGTTTGTCTGTACAGCTAACTCACGAGTAGGGGCAACGATAAGAACCTGATTAGCGGCTCTTTGCTCCATTAAATTATGAATCAAGGGGATTAAAAATGCGCCCGTTTTGCCTGTTCCTGTTTGTGCAAGACCCATTAAGTTACGCCCATCAAGAATAAAATCAATGGTTTTATCCTGAATTTCTGTCAGGATTTCGTACTTTTTCTTTAATAGATTTGCTATGATTTTTTCATTAACCGGTAGGTCAATTATTTTTCGGGTTGCTAAAAAGCTGCGCTCTTTAATTGGTGCTGCATCTTTCACAAAGAGTTGCGGATCAAGCATTTTCTGTTGCTTCTGCCGTTTAGTAGATACTCTTTGTTTATTGGGTTTTGAGAATCTTGGTTTTTGATTTTTTACAATCTTGGATTGTGTTTCACTCATTTAAAATGTTTTAATAGTTAATGCCTTTATAATAAACATTAACCTATCATTTTAATTGCAAGGGGTAATGTTACTGTTACTGTGGCTGTAATCTTGTCAAAACAGAACTTTCTTAGAAAATGCCTTAACTAC
>JAQVXQ010000095.1:5104-12334 GCA_028709085.1 Salinivirgaceae bacterium
ATGTTTTAATAGTTAATGCCTTTATAATAAACATTAACCTATCATTTTAATTGCAAGGGGTAATGTTACTGTTACTGTGGCTGTAATCTTGTCAAAACAGAACTTTCTTAGAAAATGCCTTAACTACCTAAGGGTTAAGAAGGTTTTCATAGCTATTAAGTTTATTTTGATGCCAAAACTTACGCAAAGGTAATGCTATTTTTTAAGTTTCCAAGAAATTAAAGATTATACGACTAATTCTTTTTTCCGAGATGCTAAGATAAAACCCATAAAACAGGAAAATCAAAGGGATTTTTGGTTATTTGTCAAGGGATTGCGCCGAAATAGAGTCTCACTTCGTCTTTTTACCATCACAGACTCCTGATCATTAGTAAAGCTTTACGGTTAACCAATTTATTTTCGGCATTCATAAGACCCAAATTTAAAATGTCATTTTCATTTTAATGGTAAACTGCGACCTTGAGTTACCATCGAATCGTTCGTTACCAGAACTCAACTCGTATGTATCTAAATATCTTGTTTGTGACCATTTTGCATAGAGTGTAATTTTTTGGGATATCTCCCAAGTGCCAACAAGATAGTATCTCGACCCTTTGCCTGACAGAGCGGGAATTGAAAAGCCATAAAGAACATCTTTCTCGTATGCATATAAACGAGTGTCGTAACTATCGGTGTTAAAAATTACATATCGTCCCGAAATTCGAAGTGGTAGCCGAAGCGAACGCCATGTTAATTCTTGGTAAACCATCCATCCAGTCTCTTTTCCCTTTGTATTATCGTAAAATGTTGCCGCAAAACGAGTTTGACTCGACAAAAAGTCGGAAAAAACATTATCGGACTGCAAATGAAAACGCGAAACCTTGTCACTGCCCATTGCATAAGGAATTACCGAATCTGACAACACATCATACTCCGTGCTTTTAGTTCTAAATCGTGCTGAAATGCGCATTCTTCGGGTTGGCGACCAGCGAGCATCAAGCATATAATCGTATCCCTGTGTGGGTGACGAACGTCGATAACTTAACCATGGGTAACGATAAATATCAACATATGTATTGATCTCAATACTCGAAAATGGATATAATAGTAAACCGGCATAAACTCCCTCCTCGTTGGATCCTTTGTCGGAATTGCCAAAAGCGGTGGAAAGCGGCGAATAATATTCAGCACTATATTTCCGATAATGCAATGCAATTTGTGCGATATCGCTCGTTTTAAGATGAACTCCTTGCATTAAAGCAATGTTCTGATTTTTATCGGTGGCAATTTCGCCCCAAGCAATAACGCCTCGGTTTATGTACTGATAATCGGCGGAAAGATTGAGGTAATCACTCGTGGATTCTTCAAATATTCGATACAATGCATCCTTTTCCGCAACGGGCAAATCATATTTCAGAGCAACACTGTTTAAACCGAATCTGAATTTTTGGGTACGATATTGGAGATTGGCGCCCACTACAGTTTGCGTGGCAGATTTTCTGTTTTCTAATTCCGAACTTGTTCTGTGGTATCCAGTTTCAGGTAACGATGTGATATAGGTTTCGTTTGCAATTGTATCGGTACTAACATTTGCGTCAACATTTCGGTGCGAGGCAAATACGATGGCCTGAAATCCGTTGAATTGCAAGGTAGTAGCTGCTCCTCGCATAAACCCAAACTCGGTTGCACCCGAATATCGTCTCAATCGATTTTGATTGCTCTTTATGTTAACTGCTTGAGAACCTTTGCCTGACATAAGTCCCGATCCAATGGTAAGTCCATTTCCAAAATGTATGGTATAGTCGCCAAATGCTATTTCTTTCACAAAACGATCTAACTTCATGTACGCATGGGCGGAATAATAGTCAAAACCCTCGCTTCGGGGAGCTTTGAAAAATGTTTCGCCCGGATCCTTCTTTGCTGTAACACCAATGGAAAGATCGCGTTTTGCCTTAAAATTATAGCGAACATACAACTTATCCGGCGATCCGGCATATGCTCGGGGTTTGCCGTTAATGGATCGATATCCATCGGCTCTTTGGATATTGCGCTTATACTCTGTAATGACTTCATTTTTCGTATATCGAAAAAAGTCGGTGAGTTTTTTCTGACTCACCTCAGAATCAAGCGAGATAAAGGGACTTAAAAGACGAATATCCTCTTTGGTGAATTCGGGGAAAAGGGCTATTTCCCATATTGTTTGAATATTCCCGTTGTATTTCCTATATCGCTCAATAACAGCAACTTGATATTCTGTCAATAAATTTAATTCAATGAGAGTGGTCAGATCTTTAGAGTTCAACGATACGGGCGATTCACTTAACGTATAAAGTTCTTCGGCCATGAACGATATCTCCTCCTCGCTAATCTCATTTTCAGCCCAGATCTCTACAAATCGCCCTACAACACTCTGCACAACATCATTTTCCTGAGCAGATAATATCACGGAGCAAAACATAAAAATTAGACTTGCTGCTATTTTAAATTTGACATTCCGCATAGGTTAAAAATGTTTTCCAATAGATAAATGAGGAGAATAGCCCAGAACATTATGATAATTACCTGCAAATGCAAATACAAACGATTTGTAATCGAGGCCTATCCCAACGCCAACCATTTGACTATCATGATTATATCCCGTCTGAATACTCAAAGCATTTGTAAGTTGTAAGTCTATACCTACTCTAAAAGAGGTTTTGTGATTGAGCCACTGAACTAATTCAATATTACAGGCAACAACCTCAATCGGTCGATATGAAACGCCCACACGAATCGCTGTTTCCGGATTTTCGCTCTCATCTTGTACAGGTTTCGATAGCGTTGGATTAAATATATGGGCTCCAAAATTCAGGTATTTATTTAGTTCATACGATAATCCAACCTCTGCCAGCAAATTGTTTGATGTTTGATACGGTTCTGGGATAAATACTCTTAACCAACTAAGCTGTACGCCGATACTTAATCCCTTGCCCAACTTTCGAGCATAGGCTACACCCGTTTTATTCTCATTATAGCTTTGATAACCAAAATATTGATATTGAAACGAAGTAACTCCGCCCAACAAAGGAGCTGCAACAAATACGGAGTGTGTCCCAAATTCGGTAATCGCGAAGGGAATGGCAGAATATAATTCAATGTATATGGAATCAAATCGGGTTATCAGTGCTTGATTCTGAAAATAGCCCGCCTTTGAATACGCCACTACCGACTGCCCCAAACCGGCGGCAGAAGCCCCGCCATATCGCACAAAATTACCCGCTTTTGCGTTTAAACCACACACCACAAATAAAAAAACAATCATTTGTTTTAATATGGGTTTCGTCATTTCACTCCTCTTCCCAATGGAGGAATTTACCTTAAATTGCATCTGTTTCATACGTAAAAAATAGGATTGAAAAATCAAACATACGCAAAAAGATTGAAAGAGAAAAAAAACTAAAAAATCTCTGCGTTAGAATTTAAATCTCGTACGAAAATTCAATAATTATATTTATATTGATTTAATCAATTAATTCACTTTAAACTTAAATTTCACTTCCGATAATTGTTTGTTAGCATCTACGATTTTCAATTTCAAATTCTTTTTAAAGGTTTCAAAACGCTGATAGAGTAAATCATCCCCAACACTTAACATCTGAACAGCCAATAAAGCTGCATTGTGAGCGCCATCAATTCCAACCGTTGCCACAGGAATCCCGGGAGGCATTTGAACAATAGCCAACAAAGCATCCACTCCATCAAGCGATGCATTTATGGGAACTCCAATCACCGGAACGGGAGTCATTGCTGCAACAACGCCAGGCAAATGAGCAGCCATTCCAGCAGCAGCAATAATAACTCGAATACCACGACTGTGAGCACCACGGGCAAATCGCTCAACTTCATCGGGTGTCCTATGGGCCGACAACGCATTCATTTCGAACGGAATTTCAAATTCATCCAATACTTTAGCCGCTTTTTCCATTACTTTCAAATCGGAGACACTGCCCATAATAATACTAACTTTTGGTTGCATAGTAGTTTTTTTTCGTTCATAAAAAATATGTACTTTTGCACAAAGATAAACCGCTTTCTTGCTAATATACATCTCAATATCAAAAAAACGAACCAAAAACAAATAAATCCTTAAACATCAACTCTATGAAGACCGTAAAAGTGCTTGATAAAAGCTTTAAATTATATATCCCTCACGACAAAATCCAAGAACATATTGCAAGGGTTGCAAACCAGATTAACACCGATTTAAAAGGAAAAGATATTATTTTCATGGGGATTTTAAATGGTAGTTTTATGTTTGCATCGGATTTGATGAAATTAATTGATCTGCCATCACAAATTACCTTCTTAAAATTAGCTTCCTATCAAGGCACTAATTCAACGGGCAGTGTCAAACGTCTTATTGGTCTGAATGAAGACATTTCTGGAAAAACAGTGGTAGTTATTGAAGATATTGTTGATACAGGCATTACACTCGAACAAATTCAAAAGCAATTGATCGGATACGAACCCGCTGCGATAAAATATGCTACCCTTCTATTTAAACCCAATGCTTACAAAGGGAAAATAGATATTGACTATGTGGGTATAGAGATCCCCAACGATTTTATTCTTGGATATGGTCTTGATTATAATGGCTATGGCAGAAATCTAGCAGATCTATATGTTATAAATGAATAAAACACGAAAAATAAATATTATTTTAACCACTTATAAATACGAGACAAGTAAAATAGATGAGTAACTCAAATTTTGTTGACTATATACGGATCTTTTGTCGATCCGGAAAAGGAGGACGTGGATCAACACACTTACGACGCGAGAAATCAGAAGCAATGGGAGGCCCAGACGGAGGTGATGGAGGACGTGGAGGACACATTATTCTTCGCGGAAATCGAAACATGTGGACTTTATTGCATCTGCGATACAAAAAGCACATCCATGCCGGACACGGGGAGTCGGGGAGCAAGCAGTTAAGTACAGGAGCTGACGGACAAGATGTATATATTGAAGTTCCTTTGGGAACCATTGTGCGAGATGAAGAGACCCAAGAAATTATTACAGAAATAACAGATCATGGTCAAGAAAAAATAATGATTCGTGGCGGAAGAGGCGGATTGGGAAATAACCACTTCAAGTCTTCAACGATGCAAACCCCTCGATTCTCGCAGCCGGGCGAAGATGGTATAGAAGGTTGGTACAATCTGGAATTAAAGCTCTTAGCCGACATTGGGTTGGTGGGATTTCCAAATGCAGGAAAAAGCACCCTACTTTCCGTAATATCGGCAGCAAAGCCGAAAATTGCCGACTATGCGTTCACAACACTCGCACCAAATTTGGGCATTGTTCAATATCGCGACGACTTATCATTTGTAATGGCTGATATCCCAGGAATAATTGAAGGAGCTGCAGAAGGAAAAGGACTTGGTCTTCGGTTTTTACGTCATATTGAACGAAATTCGGCATTGCTGTTTGTTGTCCCTGCCGACAATGCAAATATTCATAACGAATATAGAATTCTTTTAAACGAGCTGGAACAATACAATCCAGAGTTGCTCGATAAACAACGAATGTTGGCTATTACCAAGTCGGACTTAATTGACGATGAGTTAAAAGAAGAGATGGAAAAAGATTTACCAAACATTCCATATGTATTTATCTCGGCGGTAACAAATTCCAATTTACTAGAACTAAAAGATATGATTTGGAATACATTACACCCAAATCAAATATAAACATATGCTCGAATCCTTAGACAAAGAATTATTCCTATTTATAAATGGATTGCACACTCCCGCTTTTGACATTTTAATGTGGCATGTTAGCGGAAAATGGATTTGGATTCCTTTATATGGAGTAATTCTTTATTTTATTGTAAAAAAACATGGCTTACAAAGCTTATTCTACATTGCTGCCATAATAATATCCATTGTGGCGGCCGATCAAATAAGCGTGTTAATTAAAAATAGTGTAGAACGATTTCGTCCAACACATAATCCTGATATTGAATCCCTTGTACATTTTATTCGTAATTACAAAGGGGGCAGTTATGGGTTTGTATCTTCCCATGCGGCCAATACATTCGCGTTAGCAATTTTCACACTAAAAATATTCCAACAAAAATGGTTCACAATATCCATCCTTTGCTGGGCAACATTAGTCTCGTATAGCAGAATATATCTGGGGGTTCATTATCCCGGAGATATTTTGGGCGGAGCAATCCTAGGGGCTACAATTGGCTACATTATGTATAAAATTGCCAAAACCATTCAAACAAAACATAAAGCAGGATAGTTGTTTTATCCCATTAAAGAGACATTCCAATGCGAATAGTAGTAATAGGAGCCAATGGAACTATTGGCAGGGTAGTTTATAACAAACTGATAGATAAAGGTTATGATGTAACTGAAGTATATCATTCTTCGGGAGACTATCGGGTTGACATTAGACAGCCCGAGTCCATTCAAGAACTATTCAAGAAAACTGGAAAACATGATGCCATCGTTAGTTGCGTAGGTAAAGCCTATTTCGGAAGCTTCAACGAGATGACCTTAGAAGACTACTATACCGGATTTGAGCACAAGGTGATGGGACAAGTTGCTTTAGTAAAAATAGGTATTGAATACCTAAATCCAGGAGGTTCGTTCACATTAACAACTGGGATTACATGCGACGATCCCATTCCATACGGAACAGGTCTAGCAATGGCAAATGGGGCTTTGAATGCATTTGTAAAAAACACAGCCATTAATCTTGAAAACGATATACGTATAAATGCAGTTAGTCCAGGATTGCTTGAGTTATCAGCCGATAAATTAGGACGTTTCTTTCCGGGACATACCCCAATTCCAATATCAAAAGTAATTAATGCCTATTTAAAAAGCATTGAAGGGAAAATTACCGGACAAATTATTCGAGTTCAAGGATAAGCCCATCGAAAATCAAATGGCGAACAATTATTTCCAATTCAAACAATTTAGGATTGATCAAGATAAATGTTCCATGAAAGTTGGCACGGATGGAACATTATTGGGTGCTTGGACAAATCCACCACAAACTGGGTTCATCCTTGATGTAGGCTGTGGCACTGGTCTTTTAATGCTGATGATGGCGCAAAAATCGACGCATTCAATGATTGATGGAATAGAAATCGACATTGATGCAGCTCACCAAGCAGCGGAAAACAAGAACCATTCAAAATGGAGAGAACGAATTTCTATTACGAACAACAATTTCTTTACATGGGCAGCAAAA
>JAQVXQ010000008.1 GCA_028709085.1 Salinivirgaceae bacterium
GGTGAAATTATTTATGCAGGAACAGACACATCTTTCATTCATTCCGCATTAAATAGCTCAACAGCTTATTTTTATAAAGTTTGGGCTCGCAAAAATACGGTGCCGGAATATTCATCCGGAATAACAGCTTATGCCTATACAAATTGCGCAGCTGTAAACCAGTTCCCATTTGTAGAGAACTTTGGAACACAAGAACAACCTCCTTGTTTTAATGTAAACGACAATCTAGAGAATACTCAAGTTTGGCAATTCGACAATCCTCAAAATAGACCATTCCAATCAACAACTGCCGCCAATGGATTTGTAGTGCTTGACAGCGAATTTTATGGTAGCGGAAACGAACAAAACACCGATTTAGAAACAGGAATATTTGACTTTAGCGAATATCAAACTGTAAATGTCTCTTTTGAACACTACTATAATCATAGAAACAGCGAAGGCGTTTTCTCCTTTAGTATTGATGGTGGTGAAAATTACACCCCGATTCATAGCTTCGTTGCAACCGTTGGTACTTTTGCAGCACCAGCATTGGCATCTTTTAATGTGTCGAGCCAAGTAGCTGGACATGCAAATGTTCGTTTCAAATGGAATTATACTGCATCTTTTGGAATATATTGGTTAATCGACGATTTTACCGTATCTGCACAAGATAGAATAGCAATGCAGATAACGCATAATGACAATACATACAACAATGGAAACAAAATCATTGATTACGCAGTCACAAATGCTGGATCCAGTAAAATATACGAACTTCATATACAATCCGTTGGAGACCTTCCATTGACATTATCTAATCCAACTGTAAACTCACCAAAATACAGCGTTACAACCAACCCAAGTGGGACAATAGCTCCCGGAGAGAGCAGTATGTTCACCATTACATACACACCAACCCTTGCAGAGACCGACACCGTGGTTGTAACCATTGGTAATAATACGACCACTAACAATCCGTTTACCTTTGTACTAAAATCAAACGTAGCAAATCAATTTAATGCCTCCTTTACCATTAATGATGGGGAAAACCCAATTGCAGGAGCGTCTGTGAAACTAGCGGGCTATAGCGCCCAAACCACAAACGGATCGGGCGTTGCAATTATTGAAAATGTAACTGCAGGGACTGACATCGCTTACACTGTTTCAAAAACAGGCCACATCCCTACAACAGGAACAATAATGCTCATTGATGCCGATGAAAACTACGATATTATGCTACCAAGAACCGATGTTGCTATTTTGTTCCATCTGAAAAATGATGCTGGTAATAATATTCTAAATAGCGATGTGACTATTCCTGGATCTGGACAGCAATTTACAGCTGGAGGACAAACCACATTCAACCTGCCTCCACTAACTGAGATGACATACACCTGTAAAGCTCCTGGTTACACTAATGCAACTGGAACATTCAACAGTGGAACACAAAACAGAACTATAGAAGTAATCCTAGAGAAAATAACATACACCGCTACCATTACAATCAAAGGAGGAGGAGCTGTTGTACCGGGAGCAAATGTAACGCTCTCAGACTATGGAACTCAAATAACGGATGAGTTAGGGGTTACCATTTTCCAAGGAGTATCGCCATCAACAATTGTTCCGGTATCAGTTGAAGCAGACGGTTTTGAGGCACATTCGAGCAACCTTAATATCGGTGGAAATAAGAGTTTTGAAATTGAACTGTTTGTCGGAATAAACGATAATCCATTTGGCAAACTGGCTATTTATCCAAATCCAGTATCGGGTCAGCTGAACATTAATAATATGAACAGTAATGCGAACTATATTCTTGTTGATATCAGCGGAAGAACCGTTAACAGCGGAATACTAAATGCTGGAAACAACACAATTTTAGTCGATGATTTACAAAAAGGAGTCTATTTCATAACCATCGAATCTCTTGAAAATAAAAAGACATATTCGATTGTAAAACTGTAAATTATCAACACGTTAAAGCGTACCTTTAACATATAGAGTTTAAGATAGGGAAGCAATTTTTTCTACCATACATGAAAAAATTGCTTCCCTCTTTTTTAGAGTAAACTGACGATTCAAACAAAGATGAAATTTACATTTGAATATTTGTCGGTTTGTAGAATCGAAAAATTCTCGCAGATCTTCACTCCTCTCCAATTACCAATTGTTGATCGCCATTTATATTTGACTATTGCATTACGCAACTCCCATTGCCTCAAAATATTCTTTAGCCATTTATAACGAACCTTCGTGGCAATTTCAGTAGCAAATAGTATCTTTGAGAAAAATATAGAACTATGGATATTGAAATCATAAAAAAATCGGCCGAATACTTAAAAAATAAAGGAATATCAAACCCCGAAATTGGTGTAATTTTGGGAACGGGCTTGGGGAAACTTGTCAATGAAATTGATATTAAACTGGAGATTCCCTATGCTTCCATTCCTAATTTTCCGGTATCAACCGTAGAGTCGCATGCCGGGAAACTTATATACGGCACAATGGAAGGAAAAAATGTTCTTGTAATGCAAGGTCGTTTTCACTTTTACGAAGGCTATTCGATGCAGCAAATAACACTCCCAATCCGAATAATGAAACTACTGGGTATCACCACATTATTGGTTTCAAATGCAGCAGGTGCGGTCAATCTGAATTATAAAAAAGGGTCATTAATGCTTATTAACGACCACATTAACCTACTGAACAACAATCCGTTAATTGGTAAAAACCTGGATACTTTGGGCGCACGTTTCCCGGATATGAGCAAACCCTATACTCCGGAATTGATTGAGAAAATGAAGCAGATTGCACAAAAAAACAAATTGAACGTGAACGAAGGAGTGTATGCTGCCATGCAAGGTCCAATGCTCGAAACACCGGCAGAATATCGAATGTTGGGAATTCTTGGTGCCGATGCCATTGGAATGAGCACGATTCCCGAAGTTGTTGTTGCTAACCACATGGGAATGCAAGTTGCCGCAGTGAGCGTGCTCACCGATGAATGCGATCCGGACAATTTAGTACCCGTTGCCCTTTCCGAAATTATTGCTGTTGCAGGCAAAGCGGAAGTTGGCTTAGTTACCCTATTTAAACAATTAATTGCTACTCTATAAGCATGGGATTTATTTTACTCAATGCGGCATTGTCCTTTGTGATTGCGGGGACATGGATTTCGCTTGCAACATGGGGAGCTGAACGATTGGGCTCAAAAATAGGCGGAGTGTTAACTTTACTGCCAAGCACCATACTTGTTTCGCTTCTTTTTGTGGCTATAACCTCCGACAATCATTTTGCAGCTAAAGTAGCTCTTACGGTTCCTTTGGGTATGACAATGAACACCCTGTTTTTATTTGCATTTGTAACGTTTGCGAAAAAAGGGCTCGCTAAAACTATTTTTATCGCGCTCATGGTTTGGGCAGCTATAGCACTAGTTTTCAGTATTTTAAATATACAATCGGTAATATATACCACCCTAATATATGGATTAATCACCATTGCTGTTTACATTATTATGGAACATGTTGTCAAAATAAAATCCGTAGCAAAACAAAAGCAGTCGTTCAATTTATCGCTCCTATTTACGCGCGCGCTATTCTCTGGAACCATAGTAGCATTGACCGTAATTTTAAGCGGATTTGTTGGTCACTTTTGGACGGGAATATTAAGCACGTTCCCCGCTGTGATGTTAACAAGCATGGTGATTCTAACACGATCGCAGGGCATTGACTTTGCCCGAGCAACAGCAAAAACCATGATTTTAGCCAGCGGCAACATTGTTGTATATGCGTTTGCCGTAAACTATTTGTACCAAACCACGAATTTAGTATTTGCAACCATATTATCGTTTCTAGCAGCGTTATTATACGTTATTGCAATTCTCCCCCTTTTATCCCGATCACGATGATTTTAGACGATAACTATTTTATGCGCCAAGCCATTAAAGAGGCACTCAATGCGTACGACCAGAACGAGGTGCCCATTGGTGCTGTAGTTATGGCTAACAATATGATTTTAGGTCGAGGACACAACCAAACTCAAGCATTGCGTGACGTAACCGCCCATGCCGAAATGATTGCTATTTCGGCAGCCACGGAAGCTCTTGGTTCCAAATATTTAGAAAACTGCACCCTCTATGTAACCCTCGAACCGTGTGTTATGTGCGCTGGAGCACTATTTTGGTCAAAAATATCACGAGTTGTTTTTGGCGCTTTCGACCCAAAATTTGGAAGTAGTAAATATGGGGAACTGTATCACCCAAAAACAAAAATAATCGGAGGAGTAATGGCAGACGATTGCCGAGATTTAATTGTCGATTTCTTTAAAACCAAACGCAAATCATAATCAAACCCGCAGCATTTCAAGCATTCTTGGTACTCCCACGCTCGCTGGTTCTTTTATAAGTGTAATGATATCATTCGAAGAGATAGGAACCTGATTTGGATCGATAATAAAAATAGGGACTTCAGGTCGTACATAATTCAAAAGACCAGCGGCCGGATAGACATTCAATGAAGTGCCTACAACAACAAAAATATCCGCCAAACTTGACATTTCGGCAGCTTCAACAATGGCAGGAACCGCTTCTCCAAACCAAACAATATTGGGTCGAAGCCTCCCTCCTTTTTCACAAAGAGCACCCGCTTTCACTTCGTCGTATCCGATATTATAAATTAGATTATCGTCCAATGTTGAGCGTACCTGTGTTAACTCTCCATGCAGGTGTAGTATTTTTGAACTTCCAGCACGTTCGTGCAAATCGTCCACATTTTGAGTAATAATTTGAATATCATAGATCTTTTCGGCATCAGCCAATCCAAAATGTCCCGCATTGGGCTTAACATTAGCCAATTGAGTACGACGTTCATTATAAAAATTGGTCACAAGATCGGGATCTTTGCTCCAACCTTCGGGGCTTGCCACTTCCATAACATCATACTCTTCCCACAAACCGCCCATGTCTCTAAACGTTCGAATGCCACTTTCTGCTGAAATGCCAGCACCTGTTAAAACCACCATTTTTTTCATTCTATTCTATTTTAAAAGAGATTCAAAGTTATTCAAATCTCTATAATTACGTATCATAAAGCAAATAACATGAATTAAAAGTGCACACAAGAAAACGTCAATTGCAACGTTTTGAAGAACTACAAAACAGTCCTCACACTCCGCGTTATTGCCACTTTGTTGTGGAATGCTTTAAAAACATGCTTTTTATTACTAGCGCTAAATCTAAAGATAGGAAACAAAAAGGGCTGTTCAAAATAATGGGACGAACAAATCTAGATTAAGGCAACATTGCATTTAATTCACGTACAAATCGTTCGATATCGTTGTCGTTATATCCTTTTTGCTTCGAAGCCTGTTCAAGTGTTCCCCATATCGGCTCTCCACAGGCAACACATTTAATATGCTGATTCATCAGGTAAGTTGCCGATTCAGGGAGTAGATCAATCAGATCCACAATTAGTATCTCTTTTGTAATCTTCATTTCTAACTGGCTTTAATGTTTACAATCACAAAGAAGCCTCCCTGATGACTACAACAAGAAGGCTTCAACTACACTATTAAACTAAAACCTTATTTTTTTAAAACTTTTTTCAAAACCTCTTCTTTACTCAGTTTTTTGGTACAGAAGAACCAATCTTTACAATCAAGATTTTTGTCTTCAACTCTTTCTTGAGCTGAACCACATGTTCCGGCAGGAGATACAATTACATCATCACCTGGACGCCAATCGGCAGGAGTAGCTATACCAAACTCATCGGCTGTTTGTAAAGCAATAATAGCGCGATACAACTCGTCGAAATTTCGACCTAAACTTAATGGATAATAAATAATGGTTCGGATTATCCCTTTTGGGTCAATCATAAATACAGCACGAACGGCTTTTGTGTTGCTTTCGCCCGGCATCATCATTCCGTACTTTTCAGCAACTTCCATTGTAATGTCTTCGATAAGAGGGAATTTAATTTCTACATTTTTCATTCCTCTATATTCGATTTTCTCTTTAATGGTACGCAACCAAGCAATATGGCTATATAATCCATCTACGGAAAGACCCACCAATTTTGTATTGGCTTCGGCAAATTGTTTCTCCATGGATGCAAATGTCATAAATTCGGATGTACATACAGGAGTAAAGTCAGCAGGGTGACTGAATAAAATTACCCAACTACCTTTATAGTCTTGTGGAAAGTTAATATCGCCCTGAGTTGTAATTGCTTTGAATTCAGGAGCCTTCTCGCCTATGCGAGGCATCGGATTAAATTGTTTTTCTTCCATTCTATTCTTGTTTTTAACATTTATTATATTGACCTGCTATTTGCAGGGTAATTTCTTTTATTTCCCAATCGGGTATTGATTTATGTTTAAAATAATTGCGAAGAATGGCATCCAATTCTTCATCATAATAATTCTCAATAACCTCGCACGTACTACAATAAAGGTGATGATGACTTTTAGGTTCCGCATCATATCGTACAAAATCTTGATCCGTCTTAATTTTACGCACTATTCCATCTTTACATAATATATCCAAAATATTATATACCGTTGCAACTGCGATTTTAGGATATTTTATTTTAACATATCCAATGATCATCTCTGCGGTTGGATGGTTTGACAGTTCCATAAGCGCCTCTAAAACAGCGAGTCGTTGATGGGTGACTTTTAATCCGTGTTCGGTTAATAATTTTTTATGTTCATTTTGTCTCATCCTAAAATGGAATAGTTCTAATTTAGAAACAAGCAAATTTCAAAATTGTTTACTGTTCAGTAATAATTATTGCTTTTAATGGATTCTCATGGCGCAACTTATAGATAAACTTCTGTATTTCAGCATGATATGACAACTACTCGATAAAATAACATTTCTTAAAAAGTTGCACACTTTTTGTAAGAACCACGCTTTAACGAACTAAACACAAAACATAATAAAAAATGAACCGTATTTTTAACTTACGAACAGGAATTATTGCAAGTGCCTTTCTGATGTTGCTTAGTTGCAACACTTCAAATGAGTCGACAATCACAAAATGCAATCAAGATCACGCCATTCAAGCAACTTATTGGTATCAAAGTGCCGCAGAGAATGCTGCGCTGTATCATCAAGGATTTAACATTGCAAAAGATCGCATCGATGAAATTGCGAAAATGAAGCATACCAAAACACCGGCAGTGGTATTAGATATTGACGAAACAATTATTGATAATTCGTTTTTTCAAGTAGAATCGATTCGCAAAGGGCTTCCTTATTCGGATGAAAGATGGAGCGATTGGGTGAAAAAAGAGGTTGCGAAGCCCGTGCCTGGCGCTGTGCGTTTTATTGAATACGCATTGGAAAAAAATGTTAGTGTTATTTACATTACCAATAGAGACGAATCGTTACGCGAAAGTACACTAAGAAATTTAACTGCAATAGGGTTTCCTGAGATTCCCAATGAAAACTATTTGTTTAAAACCACAGGATCGGATAAAACGGAACGAAGAGCCATGATGGCAGAAAAGTATGAATTGTTGCTTTTTATGGGCGATAATCTATCCGATTTTAGCGCCGTATTTGATGACCGTTCTGATAATAATGGCTTTGGAGCTGTAGAAGAGAATCGCGATCAATTTGGTCGTAACTTTATTGTATTTGCAAATCCAACGTATGGAGATTGGCAAAAAAAATTACTGAAAGACGGAAATAACGTCGATTGCATTGATAAAAAGATGGTTAACATACTTAAAAACTAAAAAACAGGATGTCCGAAAATAGGTAAAAGCGTCATTGCGAACGTCGTGAATCAATCTTTTAATATTGATAATCAGTATATTGCTTCGTTCCAGATTATAATCGGAACAGGCCGTTCCTCCTTGCAAGGACGATAAATTATCTTTTTGGACATCCTCTTTTATTCTCTTGTTTGGTTCTACTTTAACAGATATAAATCCGACCTTATTTTTTTAACGATGCCTTGCTAAAAATATACGCTGGAATTTTGGCATCAAACTCAATTTCTAAGACCACAAAGTCCGTTCCTTTGCCATCTTTGAGCATATCCTTGTAATTCATTTTAGTAGGATACCATCTACCATCAATTTTCTTAATGTCAGTCATTACCGTTTTCTTTAAAAGCTGTCCACTTTTAGCATAAAGCTCTTCTTTTAGTGGTACAAATCTTTCGGTGTCAACCCATATCTTACGACTATCGTAAGAAGCATCTTCGACTTTTGCTTTAAGATGCAAAATCCATGTTTTTCTGCCGTCGTAGGTTTCTTCACCAACCACTTCTGCATTATACATCTCGGTCAATTTACGATTCTCCATCATATCTTCGTACGAAAGGTCGGAACCCATTACCGATTGCTTCAACATATGCCCTGATAGCTGGATGGTGCGGTCGGTAGATGGCGAATAAATCCACAAATTGTCTTCTAATTTCAGCATCTTAGTTCCTTTTTCGCGCTCGGGAGCAAGGTACTCTGAGAACGATTTGGTTTTACCCTCAGAATATCCTATAGATGTAACAGTACGGCTATTTCGACGACCGTAAATTATCATATCCGATTTGGTGATATTTGTATTTGAATTCATATTATCATCTACCTTATTTAGGATAGTGATAGCATCTTGTGCCTGCATTTGCATTACAGAGAGCAACGACAGGATTATTACAATTAAATGTTTCATGTTGATCTATTTTAGTTATTTAGTTTAATTTTCAGACTTCTAACTCTTTGAATAGCGTTGCGGTTTCGCGTTTGTAAATACCAATACCTGAAAGCATATTCCCAATGACCATGGCAACCAATCCGGGTATAAAACCAATGTACAATAATTGAGGTGTAAATTTCGATTTTAATACCGATGGCATCATCATAGTAGCATCTTTCATCATTCCACTAATATCAATCCCATACGTTTGCATCAACAGCGTAACAATTATGCCTAATATCGTACCGATTACCGACCCAATTATACCAATTAAAACAGCCTCATAAATCATGGTTCGATAAATATGACTTTTATCTTCGCCCAATGCCAAGCGGATTCCAAACTCTTGATACCTACGTAATCCACCTATCAATCCAGTATTCCAAAGCACAATTGACATGACCAAAATAAAGATAATGACAAACATACTTGATACAGAATCGATTATACTGAGGTATGTACCCATGGCGTTTTGTTCGCCCAAAGTTTTCATAATGGGTGCAAATTCATCGGGATTGTCGGCGTATTTGGCATTAAAACTTTCCCGCATTTCAATGGCTTGGTCTTGCATAAATATTTCGTCTTTATAAAAGCCCAATATCTCGCCTGTACCGCCTTCCATGTCCAGAATTTGCTGTGCATCGGTAAAGTCAATTATAATCGTTCCTTTATCCATTGCTGCTGCACCAAAACGAACAATACCACGCACTGTAAATACAGAAAAGGCCATACTTCCATACATGGTGCTGCCCATAAAGGTGAGTTCATCACCCACTTTTACGTTTAACTTATCGGCAAATTCATAGCCAATAAGCACTTCACCGCTTTGTTCTGGAATCTTTCCATCTACCAATGAATGCACCAGATTCATACGTTCCACTTCACCGCTACTTTCTGAAAACAGCTCGATGGCCATTCCCATTGCTGGACCTTGGCCTTTTGAGACCTTATTTTCGTCTGGCGCATCAATAATACCGCCAAAATTAATGCGGTTTACCCATTTGTAGTCGGGAAAATCGGCACTTAACTCGTCGTGTATTTCATCGAGACCCAAAAGGGCGAGGTCATTTGGCATTTGGTCAACATTATCGGCATACGCCCTCGACATTACCTTTACATGCCCTGTTTGGAAACGTGCGGTTTGTTCGACCATGTCGCCCAACATGCCGCTCAAATACCCGCTTAGCGCTATGGTAAGGAATACTCCAATTGCAACTACGGTTATGGGTAAGAGACTTCGGTTCTTGTCTCGTAATATTGCTTTAAATATGAATTTTATCATTTTATTGGGTTTTTAAAAAGTTACAGGTTCTTAAGTGACTAAAATTACAAGTTATTAAGTTACAAGTTAAAAAAGTGACTAAAGTTACAAGTTAGTGAGTGCCTAAAGTTAAAAGTTGGAAAAAGTGACTATAGTTATAAAGTGACTAAAGTTATTGAGTTGGAAAGTGACTAAAGTGAAAAGTGACTATAGTTAAAAGTTACAAGTTATTGAGTGCCTAAAGTTAAAAGTTAGAAAAAGTGACTATAGTTATTAAGTGACTAAAGTTGGCAAGTTACAAGTTATTAAGTGCCTAAAGTTCATAAAGTTATAAAGTTACAAGTTAAAAAAGTGACTAAAGTTACAAGTTAGTGAGTGCCTAAAGTTAAAAGTTGGAAAGTTATTGAGTTATAAAACCGAAAGTTCATAATACATTTATTTGCAACTATTTATGCTTGAAATCCGTCATTTCTTCCTTTTAACTTGTAACTTGTAACTTGTAACTTGTAACTCGTAACTCCTAGCTCAACACTTCTCATTTCTCAATTACTTTATTATTCATTTGCTTACTTATTGATGAAAAAATTGCCAATATCTCCGTAGCTTCTTTCATTATTGATGATAGTTTTTCTCTTGTCACCCATTCCATCTCCTCAATAATTTCGAGCCAATAGAGCGTTTCACTTGCTTCTCCCTCTGATATTTTTATTTTGTATTTAAAATCAGCATTGCTTTTTGCACGATTGGCTTCCCTATAATTGGCACCTACACTTGTACCAGATTTCGAGATTTGATTTCTTATTACTCGTCCTTCATAAGAACTCGGGACCTGAGCTGATAACCTTAATATATCAATGGCAAATTGCTTGGTTCGATGCTCCAATAGCAAACTAAACTCTTTGTTTTTCATTTTTCTAGTTTTAATTATGGATATTACTAAAGTTATTAAGTGACTAAAGTTGGCAAGTTACAAGTTATTGAGTGCCTAAAGTTAAAAGTTAGAAAAAGTGACTATAGTTATAAAGTGACTAAAGTTGGTAAGTTACAAGTTATTAAGTGCCTAAAGTTCATAAAGTTATAAAGTTACAAGTTAAAAAAGTGACTAAAGATACAAGTTAGTGAGTGCCTAAAGTTAAAAGTTGGAAAGTTATTGAGTTATAAAACCGAAAGTTCATAATACATTTATTTGCAACTGTTTATGCTTGAAATTCGTCATTTCTTCCTTTTAACTTGTAACTTGTAACTCGTAACTTGAAACTTGTAACTCTTAACTCCTAACTTGTAACTTGAAACTCCTAACTTGTAACTCTTAACTTGTAACTTGTAACTTGTAACTCATAACTTGTAACTTTTAACTCGTAACTTTTAACTCGTAACTTTTAACTCGTAACTTGAAACCCCTAACTTGTAACTTGTCACTTCCCCTAACTAACCTTTCCTTTTAATGCTTCAACCGGATTCATTCGGGCAATTTTACGCGCGGGCAAAAAACTTACGATGGTGGCCGATAAAACAACTACAAGTATAGTCCCTAGAACTAGACCAATTCCATAAACTGGATACATTCTTTCAGCCATAATAATTCCCATTTCTCCACCGTCAGCACCAAATGAAATCCCAATTTTAGACAAATACCACAAAATAGGTATGCCATATACTGCGCCTAATACGGTTGCAAAAACGCTATACATTCCTCCTTCGGCGGTAAACATTCGCACCACCTGCCAACGGGTCATGCCCAGTGCTATGTATGTTCCTATCTCTTTTTGTCGTCTGAAAATGGAAAGTACTTGTGTGTCGAATATTGCAAGTAGCCCAAGCGTCATAAGTACTATGTAAAGGATAGAACCGCCGACTCGCTTCGCATTTATAAGCTTTGTTTGTTCTCGCATCAAATACTCCTGATTTTCAAACCTCCAACCCGGAACATCAGCATATTCATAGTGCTCATTGGCTACAAAATAGGTAGTTCTGTTTTTCAGTAATGTCATTTCACGAAGTTTGTCAATCGACATCCAGATTTGCCCACCATCAACAAAAGGCACGTTGGTCTCAAAAATACCGGCAATAGTAACCGTTGTGGCATCGTAGGTGCCGTTTTTATCTCGCCAACGCAAAAGAAGATCATCGCCTGTTTTAACTTTCGCCGATTCGGCCATGCGTTTCCCAATAATTACCGGGATTTGCGCATTACTTTCGTTTAAAAGATGGGTAGGCAGATGTAAAAGCTCCTGATTGGGGTCAATTCCCTTAATACGGATAGAAATCATTCGACCACTGGGATATAAGTTCCCCTGTTGTATTAATACGGGCGTTAGATTCTCTTGTTTAGAATCAGCTAACGCTCCATGACCATCCGAAATAGAAAATGCGTCATAAGCATCATATTTGTCATTAAGCAGATGACCATGCCCATATTCCCAATTTATGCCGTCTATTTTGGCTTGTTGGTTCCAGCCATCTATTAGTCCGTTATAGAAAATAATTACTATAAAGGCAAAGGATAGCACTCCTGCATTGAGCCAGGTTCTAAGACCTGCACCCATGAGGTTTTTATAGGCTAAATGAAAGGCCAGTTTCATACTATATCGTTTTAGTTTCTACGTATTCGTCTTTAACAACTTTGCCATCTTCTAAATGAACCAAACGGTTCATATACGCCATTACTTTTTCATCGTGCGTAGAAAAAAGAAAGGTAGTTTTAAGCTCCTCGTTGAGCTTTTTCATGGTTTGTAGAATAGCATGGGCATTTTTAGCATCAAGGTTCGCTGTAGGTTCATCGGCGAGCACTAATTCGGGTCGCTTAACCATTGCACGCGCAATAGCTACACGCTGTCCCTCGCCCCCCGATAGTTTGGCTGGCTTTTTATTGGCCATATTTTCAAGCCCCACCCATTCGAGTGCTTCCATAACCGCTTTTTTCCGTTCGGTAGTGGAACGATTTTGAAGTATAAGAGCAAATTCCACATTCTCAAACACAGTATAAACAGGCAATAGATTATAAACCTGAAAAATAAACCCAATATGCATATTGCGCAATTGAGCGGCTTCTTTATGCGACAAACTTGATATTCGATGTCCCATTACCGTTGCTGTACCATCGGTTGGAGAATCTAACGAGCCTAGAATATTTAATAACGTAGTTTTACCTGAACCACTGGGACCGACAATACCTGAAAATTCGCCTTTTTTAAAACTCAGGTTAATATCATTTAATGCTGTAAATTCCCCGTCTCCGACAGGGAAACGTTTAACCAAATTTTCGGTTACAATAATTTTTTCTGACATGTGCTTATTTTTAATAGTTATAGACTAACATTAACCGGATACCCGGTCCAGTGAACGAATTTTCAATTTGAGTACTACCTATACCCGACTGATTTTCAGGATTATAGTAAGCCATTACATAGCCTGTTAGGTTTTTAAACTGATGTTCGTAGTTTAAAAAGAAAGAGAACACTTCGGATTCCCATGAATAGTATAACATGGTACTTATGTTATCAAAAAATCCGAGCGGATAAGCAATATTAGCTGCTGTGACATTGTTGTTATTTTCAAAAGCAAACGCTTTTTCATCGTACGTTGACAGCATATTTTCGAGGGAAACATTTATACCGCTCCCAACACCAAACGTATAATCGATCCCCAGGGTTAAATACGACTGATTGGTAAGCATCCCCATGTTTTTAGTTTTGTTAATGTAAACAGCTTCGAACCACAGCCCTACTTTTACATCCCATTTTCCGTCCAGCGCAAATCGATTCTCTGGAATGTTGTCGTAGGTCGGGAAACCGAATAAATCATTGGAATGGGCATTTCTATGGTGGTAGGTTCCAGCAATTTCTCCCTTGGGAATCGGAAGCTGAGCACGACCTCCAAATTCAGGTAAATCTTTATTGTTTTTTAAAAGCTCAAATCCTCTTGGATTTTCATTTCCATAGAGCACCCAAGCCCAAACATTGGCATTGTTTAAAAAGTAATACCTGCCCAAAACACCATATACGCCGGTTGTGAACTTTAATGGGTCGCGCGGGTCTATTTCGTCAAACCATTGCAAAGGACGAAGCATCTTGGCTGTCCCAAAGTCAATTTTCTGTAGCCCAACCCGAAGTTCGTATTGATTGCCTGTGTAACGCCCCCAAAGTCGATATGGCTTAATATCGCCATCGGTTTTTGAACTGTCAAATGGATGGAAAAGCACGGAACCATATAGGTTAGCAGAGGCTTCAAAGTCAAGCAAGGATTTATTTTTAAACGTGTATCCATAGTTTAGTTCAGGTAGATACCTGCCACCCATAAACATATTCAAATCATTATCCGGACTATAGCTGCTGTAGGCCGATACTTGTCCGTCAAACTCAAACTTATGTGGCAATTTCTTTACCGTATCCATTTGTGCCTTTACTACGATTGTGAAAAAGATAAGAAGTACCAGAAAGACTGCTTTTCTATATATCATTGGTCGCTCTTTTTGACAATTCCGAAAAACAAAGCGTTCATTGCTTCAATAATAAAATCCTGTGGTTTATTGTATTGTGCCATCAAATTCTCGTTCTCCATCATTTTTACGATTTGATCGGAATAGGAAAGAAGAAAATCTATTTTCACATCCTTGCGTATAAAGCCTTGATTTTGAGCATCTCTGTAAAAATTAGTGATCAAGTCTATGGATTCATTTTTTTTCTGTTCCATGAATTCTTTTAATTCCAAATTAGGATTTGTGTAAATATCATTGATGAGCTCCATGCTGAAATTGTTCATCCCTTCAATCTTCATTAAAAACATTTTTTCGAGCTTTTGGGAAAATGGAAGTTCACTTTTCACTAATTCGTTAAAATCTAAAAGCGAATTCTGAACCAGATTCTCCAAAATTGTTTTAGCTAGTTCAGTTTTATTAGGAAAGAATTTATAGAAAGTCATTTTGCTCACGCCGGCTTCTTTACATATCTCCTCAATGGTAACTCTTTTAATCCCATGCTTCCAGAACAATTCTTTTGCAGTTTTTAGGGTGTCTTGAAACTTTTTATTTTTCTTAAAGTCTTCCATAGTTTGCTTTAAATTATTTTTAATGATACGTAGATTGAACCTTAAAATAAAACAGAAATACGAATTGCAGCGAAGTCCTTGTGTTAATACGAAAGACTAATTATTATACAAATATAGTCTAATCATGGTAAATTCGTCTATTATCATGGAGTTGTTTTTATACATCCAATGACTAGCACCATGAACTGTCAGATAACCAGTAGATTACAAATAAAGATTCAGTAAGAATATTTGGATAATTAACAAAACCAAGAACAATTAGCCTTATAATATGCGCAAGAATGTTTGTTCATAGTTATATTCAAGCACAGAGTAAAGAGATAATACTTGGCTTGGTTTTGAGGGGAAGTATTGTAAAGAATTTGAGGAAAGTATTGGTTCTTCGCTTAAACTAGTGGATTTTAAAAAAGTATTCATTATTGTACATAGAATTCCAAATAATGATTACGAGATTCTTCACTCCACTACGTTACGTTCAGAATGACAGGTGCTTTCGAGGAAAAAAGGGGAAGAGAAGGCGGCTTCGCCGCCTTCTCTTCCCCCCCTAATCCGTCCGACAGGAATGTCATCCTGAGCGTAGCGAAGGATCTCTAAAACTTCATTTTAACTAAACGACATTGATTTAGAAATGTGAGAAATTTCAGCGTGTTGGTAAATTTTGGAAGAGCCTAATTGACCAAATCCACTAGTTTTGGCGAAGAGCCAAAGTATTTAACTGCACAAGATTTGAATACACGAAACACGAACGCTCACACAACCCTTATTTTCAAGGCTATTGGAAATTGGATTGCAAAAAAAGAGATGAAAGCTTTCATTGCCACTTTAACATTACGCAAGAAAAAAACCTGTGAGTAAATTTACTCACAGGTTTCTATTTTTATAGTGTAAAATCGTCTATTAATGATAGACTAACTCACCAATTAATTTTATCCAATGTGTGCTTTATAAGCAGCCGCATCCATTAAACCATCTAGTTCTGATTTTTTAGACATTTTAACTTTTAGCATCCAACCTTCAGCATATGGATCTTTATTTACAAGCTCCGGGCTAGCTTCTAGATTTGGATTCACCTCGATAATTTCGCCGGATATTGGCATAAACAAATCGGAAACAGTTTTAACAGCTTCGATTGTTCCAAAAACCTCACCCTTGTTCAGAGTTTCACCTTCAGTCTCAATTTCAACAAAAACGATATCGCCAAGTTGTTGTTGAGCAAAATCAGTCACACCAATAGTAGCAATATCACCATCGACAACTACCCATTCGTGTTCTTCCGAAAATTTAGTATTAGCTGGAAAATTCATAGTACTTTATTTTTAAATTATTTGCAAATATAGATATTTTATTGTGTATTTCACTCTATTCTGAATAATTCAATCAATAGTTATTTTATAACGCATAGGTTTCTATCTCAGAAATGAGCTGCGCAATTTCCTGATCATATTTAACCTTAGTTGTAACATCTGTTGCAACCAAGGCTACTTCTTGTACCTCTCGCTCATCATTGTCTAATATTGGGATGTATGTTTCTGAAAGATATATCGACTTTTTACGATTTTCAATCTTCTGGATTTTCTTTTGTGAATTACCAGCGAGTACTTCTGACCATAGTCGGGCAAACTCTTTTCGAGAAATTTCGTCGGGTGTAGTAAAAGCATCCATATATTTGCCTATCATTTGACTGGCAGGGAATCCAAATAGATCCGACAGCGTTTCGTTTATTTTTGTTATTTTCCCTTCAATATTCAAAATGGCTAACATTGTATTTGCTTCAATAGTAGAAATCACGGTTTTTAATTCATGCTCTCGTTTTTCAGCCTCTTCTTGGGTTGCCAACATCTCCTCCATATTCTGGCGCATCTCTTCCTCGTGTTGAGCTAAGATATCTTTCTGTTCTCTTGACTGTTTGAGCAGTTCAGCGGTTTTAACATTAATCTTAACGCTGTTTACCGTCGATGCAATGTTGGCACCTAGTTTCTCTACAAACTCAATTTCATGGGATTCAAATGCTTTATACCCGAGCAATTCAACAACTCCTATTGCTTGTTCTCCGATCAATAAGGGTACTATCAACGAATATACTGGTATTTCGTCGTGGGAAAGTTCGGGTCGAATAATAGGAAATGATTGTGGCGTATCTGTAATATGTAACGTCTTTCGATCTTGTGCTACTCTACCAATAAGTTCTTCGCCCATGTGCACACTTTTGGTAATTATTTTAAATTGACCAAAAGCAAACACGGACGCAAGGTCAAAAATATCTTCATTTTCATTATCACTAATAACAAAGATCGCGCATTGTGGTTTATCCATATACAAGCACAAATTCTTGACAAGATTAGATGATAATATTTCAATATTATCGTTATTTATCCTAAGAATTTCTCCGAATTTTGCAATCCCTTGGGTTACCCATGATTGTTTATCATCTTCAATCCGCTGTTTATTCTCTTCGGTTCTCGATTGAATTAAACTTTCGCGCATTAAAACCAACGATTGACCCAACGTATCACTTTTTCCCAACAACGTATATTTGGTATCCAGATTTCCTTTCCCAATTTCAGCAGCAAATGCCGAAACGTTATTAAGTCCATCAATCAAACGATTCACTCCCAACGAAATTTCACTTAATTCGTCGTTTCCACTGATTTTCAATTTATTACTATAACTAATATCACCCATGGAGATCGACTCCAATGATTTTGTTATACTTAACAGTGGTTTTGTTACCAATCGTGCTATCATCCATACAAAAACACTTAGCACAAGCAAGCCTATTAATCCAGTTATAATTGAAATAACAGTACTTCGGTTAGCGCTAACCAATATATTTAGTGATGGTATTTTTGTTATTAGCAAAATTTTGTCGAAATGGTTGGACATTTGAATTGGAACAATGGCATAATAATTATGATTTATTAATGGCGTGAATGTAGCCTTTCCATGTTCAAATCCTTTAGACACATTACTATAAATTAGGGAATCAGATTTGATTGCATCCACCAGTTTTGCCCCACCCGTTTCAGAAGAGTATGATAATAGTTCCCAATTCCTATTAATGATCAGCAATTCGGATCTGCTCTCGCGTGCCAATGTTTTCAAATATTCATGTAACTCTGTCGTTTTCCCATCAACCCCAACTACTCCAATAAACTCATTAATCTGCATTATTGGGACAACATAACTATCAAGCGAACATGTATCATTGGGTTCTTGATGGTTACAATTTGGTATCATTGTTTCGAACAATGTATTTCTGGGTGTTAAAAAAAATTGTGAAGTACTAATATCACGATCACTAAAACCAAGATTCTTGTTATTTCGATTATACGAAATATTAAGTGTGGTATCAAATCCTATCATAATATCGGAGAGGAAAACACCGTGGATTGCTGCAATCTTTTGGTTTTTAAGCAGTGTGTTTTCAAAAACAGTTTTGTAAACTGGCAATCGATTTTCTACCGGAAGACTTCCATATACAAGCGCAATTTCTTTTAAAACACGAGCAGTACTCATATAATCTTGCATAAACATCTTCACCTTTTCACTATTTGCTTTAGCCAAGGTTAAGCTTTTCTGCTTGTTACTAGAAACCGCGCTAGATCTAATTTTAGAATTAACAATCATAATTGTGGCTCCAAAGACAATAAGTGCTGTTAATATAATTAAATACAGCATCTTATTATATATTTTCATTTTCATTCTCATGATGGTTTCTTTTAAAGTCTCCTACTAATAGTTCGAAAAAATATATTACGTCAATTCTATGGTTTGAAGTTCTTTTTCGGCCTCTTCCCATATTTCGCTAATATTGTCAAATAATTCCATAACATGGTTTTCAGAGTCTTGCATGGCTGCGTATTTTTCAACTTGTCGTGCAAGTGTCTGTAATTTATCAACCCCTAAATAGGTCATTTTTGTTCTAAAACCTATTATTCGAGCTTTCAATTGTTCCCAATCTTTAACAAGTAAAAGTTGGCGCATTTCCTCGATTTGAAAGGGAATAGCCTCTCGATAAATTTTCAAGATATTTTGTATTTTGCCCAAGTCACCTTTATATACTTTAGCAAGATGCGATAATCGTATATATTTAAATTGAGTGTCGTCTTTGATGATTTCCGAAATATCGATCAGCTTTGGTCCTTCCTTCTTCTCGGAACGTTTCTTACTATTATACACTTTCTTGATCATCTCTAACTTCTCTTTCAAGCTCTTAATCTGACGCTCTTTACGTTTCTCTTCGCTAATATCGGTTGCTACATTCACTACTTTAAAGGGATTTCCATTATGATCACGAATGGGTGTGTAAACTTCATTTAACCAAAATTCTTGTCCTAAATATTTAGCATAAAACTCTTGTTCTATTACTTCTCCAGCCGTAAGACGGTTCCAGAACTCTTTAATCTCTTGCGTTTTCTCTTGGCTATTGAATTCGTATGTCCCCATTTTTTTTCCAACAGCTTGTTCTCGTGTAAGTTGAAATAGCTTTAACAATCGGTCGTTAATCTCAATAATATTTCCCGAAAGATCATATTCAACGTAAAATATGGCACTCGTTACGGAATGGATAAATTTCATTTGCTGATCTTCGCGATTCGTTGATTCCTCTTGCGTAGCGGTCATCTCTTCCATGTTCTGACGCATCTCCTCTTCCTGTTGCGCCAACTCATCGGCTTGAATTTTGGACTCTTCAAGCAATTTAGCTGTTCGCACATTGATCCGTACCATAGAGATTGTTGATCCAATGGGGATACCCACTGTTTCAATAAAGTTAATTTTGTATTCCTCCATAGTCTTAAGCGATCCCACCTCGATAACTCCAATGATTTCCTCATTAACAATTAGTGGGATTACCAATATACTTTTTGGTATTGATTTTCCTAACCCGGATGATATTTTCGAATACTCTTTCGGCACGTCATCAATGTAAATACGGCTTTTTTCGACTAAACATCGCCCAACAACACCGTCTCCCGCATAAACTTCGGTTTGTTCAATTCGGTCGGCAATAAATCCGCATGAGGCGTACAATTCTAAAAATCGTTCATCATCCGATTGATTCACCAAATATACAGCACCATATTGAACATCAACATAATCGACCAATTCAATGATGATCTGTTGCGATAGTTTATGTAAATCGTCGTTATTTTGTCGTAGTAGCACAGCAAATATATTCAATCCTTGAGAACTCCAATTCTTCTGCGATTCCTCAAGTTTGCGACGCTCTCTTTCTTGATTTGCCCGCACAAGTGAATCGCGCATGTCTAGGAGACTATTTCCAAGGGTGTCATTTGTACTCAATGGCTGGAATGAATAATTAAAATCTCCAGATTTGATTTTATCCGCAAAAGCTACAGTTTGTTTTAGCCCTTTAATAACCGTATTAACCGATGAACTCATTTCTGCAATTTCATCTCCTGTTCGTATATTAATTGTTTTAATGCTCTGGATATTTCCGCAGGCAAGCTCTTCGATAATAACCGTTGTTTTATTGAGTGGCAAGATTATGGTAACAGAAATAATAATAGTAATTAACATTAAAAATGCAAATCCATAATAACCTACCTCTTTGGTGTCAGCCATCTGGGTTTCAACTCGACTAACTATTGAATTTAAGGGTACATTAATAGCTAATGCCCATTTTGTATCTGTATTAGCAACCTCGAATGGTAAGAAAATGGTGTACATTCGTATTCTTTGTTTCTGATCAACATGCTCAAAATCAACCAATTCCTCCCTTTTCAGTCGATCACCAATGGCATATAACGATGAATTAATGGAATCAATATCATCATATTTTTTGCCTATATAGTTGCGATTTGGATGAGCAATAATTGACATTTCTGCCGATACTATAAACGCACTGGAACCTGGAAACGGTTTAATGGTGTCAACCATTCTTGAGAACTCTTCCAAGCTAATGTCAACCCCCACCATTCCGGCAAACTCATCGTTTATTATCATTGAAGACCCAATGGAACTCATTAAAACCTGTTTGTTGCCAAGCATATAAAAATAGGGTTCCGTAATGAAATCATTTTTACGAATCTTTACGCCATAATACATGCTTGCAGGGTCGTCGCCTTCAAAATTCAACGAATCTTGGGTTTTACGAATAAAGTTTCCATCTCTGTAATATGATGTGGATATTCGACCGTGGTCTTTTGTATAAGTACTATCTATAAATCGGTTTTCCCATGTGTCCCAAACGGATGCATATCGTGAATTTTCAACCACTATCCTATTTAAGATGGCATTAAAAAACGGTCTGGCTTTGCCATCAGGAATCTTTAAATAGGATGTAAAGGCATGACTAAGTGACCGCATCTCAATCACAATATGGTTCAATTCAGCTTGCACCTGACTCCCAGAGTTATAGGCTACTGTTTTTGCATACGCACGACTTTCGGCAACGGCAATTTGTTCAAAATCAAAATTTATATACCTAAAAACTAGAAAATAAACCAATGCTGTGGAAATCGAAATTCCCAAAACCAATTTAATTACAAGGCTTATTTTAAAAGATTTTAACCGATTTGTTTTATCTGTTGTCATACCTATTCGGTTTCAAATTATTTTCAATTATTGATTTACATCGTACAGATTTCAGATTTATTTCCTACTTTCTGTTGGTCTTATTTATACTCTTGGTAATATCAATGGCGATATTAAATATTTTAATAGGTTCTCCATATGTGTCAAGTATTGGAGTGTAAAGCTCAGTTATCCACATTGTTTTGCCGTCGATTATAATTTCTTGAGTAATTTCATGCGATTTCCCATTACGAAGGTCCAGCCACAAATTATCGAATGTTTCTCTATTTTGTTTCTGCGATGCAAAGCTACCTTGTTTCTTTCCAACAACGGCATCTTTTGATAAACCGAGCATATCAAGAAAATTTCGGTTAATGTCAATTAACGTTCCGTCCATATCATATTGTGCAATCATGGAAACACTGTTAATGGCATCTACTAATCCACGTAACTCATTTTCTCGCTTTTGAGTTTCTTCTTGATTTGCATGCATCTCTTCAATATTCTGACGCATCTCTTCTTCTTGTTGCGACAACACCTCGGCTTGCTCACGCGATTGTCTCAATAGAACTGAGGTTTGTTGGGCCACTTTTAAGGAGTTTATTGTTAATGCAATAGCTTCTGACACCTTTTCCAATAAATCAATTTCATGCGGTTTTAATGGATTAAACGAAACCAATTCCATTACGCCCAAAACTCGTTCATCGGCTATTAGTGGAAGCAAAATCAGATTTGTTGGGTTGGACTCGCCCAAACCACTTTCAATTTTAATATAACCATCGGGAATATCGGTCATATTAATGGTAAGTTTTTCATATGCACAACGTCCAACGAGTCCCTCTTCTGGTTTGATTTTTAGCTTAATAAGTTTTTTCCGATTGTATGCTACGGCAGAAACCATCTCAAAATAAATATCATCGGGTTCACTGTCGTTAAGAATATACATCCCTCCCTGACAGGCGCCAACCTGATCGGCAAGAAAACTTATTACGTCGTATCCCATGTTTTTAACGGACGCTGAAGATGTTCGAATAATATCGGTTAGTTTTGCACTATTCTCTGTGGTCCAACGGTGTACCCGGTCCTCTTCCTGTTTTTTATCTAATTCGTTTGCTGCTGTTTGTAAACTTTGGCGCATTTCTATCAGAGTTTGTCCAAGAGTATCGTCGGCACTAAGTTTCTTATAATCGGATTCGAAATTTCCGGATCCAATTTCTTTTGCAAAATTAACCGCATTTAACAACCCATTACTTAAAATCTCAATGCTACGCTGCATATCGCCGATTTCATCGCATCGTGAATCAAATTCGTTTTTATGAAAATCAATATTTCCCAATGCCAGATCTTGAACCATTTCGGTTGTTTTTCGAATTGGTTTTGAAATGCTAAACGAGATAAGATAAATAACGGACACTAAAAATAGAAATCCTATAATACCGAGCAATATAGCAAACTGTATGAAACTTCGTGCCTTTGCTTGAACAATATTAATGGGAACTGAAATTACAAACGCCCAAGGTTTTGGGTCTCCAATAGTTTTCACCGGGTTAAAAGCGTAAAACACTTCGTTACCAAGGCTATCGATATCGATAAACGTATGTGGTTTGCCTTCCTGTATTTTTTCAAGAACATTGTGTTTGATTGCAAATTGTTCACTTGTTGTAGCGATGTTTTTTCCAAGAAAACGTGAATTGGGCGACGATACCCACGTTCCATTATTACTAAGGATATAGGCATTACTTTTTTCGTACAATTTAATATTGTTGCAAATATCTTGAAAATGTCCTAAATCAACATCGATTCCAGCTACTCCAATATATTGGTCTCTGTATATAATTGGAGTGTTAAAATTGGCATTCATTACAAGTTCATCCGCTTTCCCTGTATAAGAATAATATTCAGGATCGACCAACATCTCCTTTTTAGTGATTTTCATTTTATAATAATTGCTTGCCACATCGTCGCCATCAAGGTTTCTTTTTGCCTCGATGTAGCTGATCACTCCATTATCACGAAAATAACCGCTTAAAATTCGTCCATGGGTTTTAGTGTATGCTGTATCTATAAATTGAAGTTCCCAACTGGTGGCAACGGACAAAAAGGCGTCGTTGTTCTCCATAATGTTTCTTTGGGCATCGAGATATACTTTATGAAAGTGAGGCCATTTTAACAGATGATATGAAGCCCCCATGTTTGCCAAAGAACGTGTTATATGAAAAATACCGTCGAGGTTTCCGGCAACTTTAATTGCATTTTCTGCGGATAGTGCTTGGGTAATCTCCTTGGCATTCTCCACCGATTGATTTGTACTCCGAACACTCAAATAACTGATCGATAGCGCATAAATAAGGGTGGCCGAACTCAAAACGTACAACATCAATCGACCACGTATATTTAATTTAAGTTTTTCGGCAATATTCATACTAGATACTTTTAATTGTTCTTCAACAGGTTAACCTTCATTTTCCACAGCAATGCAAATAACTTTTACGGGCACTCCGTCCCTACTTAACACGGGACTATAAACCTCTGTAAGTGTTTTGCCCATATATCTTCGTTTTATTTTAATCGTTTCGGCTGCAAACATCCGATTCCACAATTCTGAACTATTCATTTCGCTGGATTCTTGGATATTGAGTTCGGGTGCGTTGAATGTTTTGCCTATAATTTGAAATGGAGAGAACCCTAAAAACTCGGCAAAATTCTCATTTACATAAATAATATTTCCAGACATATCAAAATGCATAACCTTTGCTAAGTTATTAATGCCTCCGATATAACTATCAATTTCTGCTTCGCGCTGGGCAAAATCTTCTTGCGTTGCTTGCATCTCCTCAATATTTTGCCTCATCTCTTCCTCTTTCTGTACAAGTTCTTCGGCCTGTAGCTTCGTCTGTTCTAATAGTTTGGCGGTTCTTTCATTGACTTGTTTTCCGGCTATTGTAGATGCTAAACTGTAGCTGGCTTTTTCAATAAACTCTATTTCATGTGTTTTAAGTGGCGTAAACGAAGCTATTTCCAGCACTCCCAATACAGTATCATTCATTAACAAGGGAACTAAAAGAAGGATATGTGGATTGGACTTCCCTAGTCCCGATGTTATATTCACATAATCTTGTGGTATTTTTGTCATGTAAATTGTGGATTGCTCAAAGGCACAACGACCTACTAACGATTCGCCCATTTTGTAGGCTTTTTTAATGGAACGCTTTCTTCCCCATGCTTGGGCAGCCACAGCAAAAAATTCAATTTTTTCATCCTCGTCGTCATATTCGTCTTCAACTTCACGACCTATAAAAAGAACACCTTGATTTGCTTCTATATAATCAACAATAATTTTCAATGCCTCGTAAGTATGTTGCTGAATATTAAGACCTTGTTTTCTTAAAATCTCATTGGTCAGTGCTAGTCCTTTACTAATCCAGTTTTGAATCTCTTCGGCATCTCTCCTTTTAGTCTCCTCGTCTTTAGCATTTTTCAGATTCTTCTGCATCTCAATTAAACTCAATCCCAAAATATCGTTGTCGCCTAAGAGTTGATATTCAATATCAAGATTTCCTCTGCCAATTTCGGCAGCAAACTCTGACATTCGGAACATTCCTTCGGTTAGCTGGACCACTGAATCTGATATTTGTCCTATTTCATCTTTTCTGTTTAACGAAAAATCATCTTCTCGGTCTATCTCTCCTAAAGCCAACTCTCCAATTACCTTTGATAGACTAACTAAAGGAGTACTTATTTGATTAGCAAGCCAATATACTAGTAAAACAAGAATTAACAATCCTGAAAAGCCAATGATAAATGCCATTTGGTAAACGACTCTTCCCTTGGCCAAGATAACCTTTTGAGGAACAACAATTCCCAAACTCCAAGGGGTTTCGATATCGCCTACAAAAACGGGGGCAAAACTCACATAATCCATGTCTCCTCGTGCGTTTTTTCGATAAAAACTAGTAGGTTTCCCCGACTTTATATCGTTTCCAAACGAATACTTTTCGTCAAGTTCTTTACTATCTTCTATTATATTACGACCTATATTCTTCGTATTGGGATGGGATATAAAAGTTCCATCGTTGGAGACAAACATAGCATACGCTCCTTCAAAAGGTGTGATTTTATTAATTTGCTTATCGAACGTTGTCAATGCAATATCAATCCCCATTAATCCCACGAAGTTGCCTTTGGTGATTATTGGACTACAGATACTCGCTTCCAGTATTTCATCCTCGGCGAGCTTTGAGTAACTATACAAATAAGGCTCTGTAATCACTTGTTTTCCGGAACTTTTAATGGCATAATAGAGTCCTTTAACATTATCCCCCTCGCGCTCTACGGTATCTATTTTATAATTAATAATGTTATTTATTCGATAGTAATTATGACGTACCCTACCTAACAAAAATTCCTTCTCCACTTTATTTAACTCCCAGTGCAACCACAAACTTAATAAGTGTGTTTTTTCGGTCATTACATTCTTCAAAATACTTAAGGTCACGCTGTCTCTGGTAGCTTGATCAAATTCCAACATTTGTTGAAATCCTCCAGCTAGGGTGTTAACAATGCTGAGGTCGGCGTTTAAAGAGGCCGAAATTTCATTTGCATGACGTGTAGCAGTTTGTTGGATATATTTCTCAGCTTCTTGTGAACTTGTTTCTGCAGTCATATAACTTAAATATCCTACGGTTGCAAGAATTATTAGGGTTGTGGATGAGAATATAAAAATCACCAACCTATTTTTAAGCGACATTTTGGTACGTTCTATCATGCTTACCATTTCATATTCATTTTATTTCGAAACTAACTATTTTTCGTCAAGAGCACAGTTTATTGTGTATGAGTAATATCGGTTGCTAAATTAAAGACTTTTATCACTTTTCCTTGTGCATCTTTGATAGGAACATATGATTCCGATAATAAAACTGTTTTATATCCTGTATCTACTCTTTGTGTTTTAACAATTGTTTGTCCTTGTCGTAATTTTCGCCACATGGCATCATTTTCGGTTTGATTTGTCTCTTTCCCAAAGCTACCTTGTTTTCTTCCCATCATTTGCTGTCGATTAACCCCTAGTAGTCTCAAGAAGTTTTCATTTATTTCAGTTATATGTCCTTGGGGATCAAACTCTGCAACCATTGCAATTTGGTTCACAGCCTCAACCAATGTAGATATTTGTTGAAACCGCGACTCGGCCTCTTCTTGTGTTGCGTTCATCTCCTCGATGGTTTGACGCATCTCTTCCTCTTTGGTAGCCAACTCCTCGCTTTGTTTTTGGGATTGTTTGAGTAGGCGCGCTGTTTTTTGATTTGTTCTCACGTTGGCAATGGTCGAAGCCATATCTTGCCCTATCTTTTCCACAAATTCAATCTCAAAGTTTTTCATTGTTTTAAACGAAATCAACTCAACAACTCCGAGAACCTCTTCGTTAATTTTCATGGGAACCAATAAAATTACATTTGGTGTACTGCCGCCCAGTCCTGATTTTATTTCGGGATAATTATGCGGAATCTCTGTTAAATAAATTGATAATCCCTCCTCAGCACAACGACCAACCAATCCCTCTTCCGGAAGGATTTTCTTTTCCATTAATCGTTCACGCCCAAATGCAAGTGCTCCCGCCAATTCGAAATAGACATCCTCTGGATTATCATCATTCTTTATGTAAGTTGCTCCTTGTGCTGCACCTAAATAATCAATCAAATACTTTAAGGAAGCATAGGATAACTCCTCGATGTTTTGATTATGAAATCGTAAAATAGAGCCAAGTCCATTGATTCCATTGGCCGACCATTGTTTCGTTCGTTCAACTTCTCGTTGTTCTAATTCTTTTTCACGGGCCTCCTTAATATTCAAACGCATATTTACAAGTGCTTGGCCCAATGTATCTTGGTCGCTATGCGGGGTATAATTGCTATCTAAATTTCCCTCTCCTATTTCAATGGCAAATTTTGAAGTGTGTACCATTCCATCGATTAAAAGATTGATGGCATTACCAACATCTGCGAGTTCGTCCTCGCTCTTTACATTCAGTTTATTGCTTTCGTCAAAATTGCCAATGGCTAAAGCAGTGAGAACATTGGAAATACGGCGCAATGGATTCGTTATGGCTCTTAATATAAAATAAACGGCTAGAGACAAAACCAAAAGTCCCACCAAGGCAATGATGATAGCAAAGAGAGTGTTTTTAAGTTTCTGATGTTCAAAATATTGCAGCGGACTTACTGTCATAACAGCCCAGGGTTTTATGGACTCAACAGCCACAGGTGCTAGCGAAACATAAAACATATTATCAGGGGTTGTAAATGAGTATGGAATTCCCTTCTCAATATAGGTTGTGAAATGGAATTGATCATTGCCAGGGAGCTCAATTTTGTCAATCTTTTTTCCAATTTTATTTAATTCAGGATGCGATACCACTTCCCCTTTATTGGAGACAATTATTGAATAACTTCCAAAATGTGCATCTGTTTTATCGACATAAGCACTAAATCCCGTTAAAGGTACTTCAAACCCTATTACTCCTTTAAATATCCCCTTATGCAAAATAGGGTATACCATGCTTATTGTCAAAACCGTACTCTTCTTTCGATCGGATTGTTTTGAATAAAAAGGTTCGCTTACAACGGGTAAGTTGCTCTCCTTAACCGCTTTGTAAGTTATTCTGGAATACACCTTCACGGGGTCTTGCTCCACTTCTTTATCTAAAATAATCTTATTATTCTGCTTATGAAAAGTAGGATTAAAATTCCCAATAATGGTTGAACCTGGTTTATTTATGTATAAACTATCCAAATTATCGATGGCATTTGGCTCAAGCACAGACCAAATGGTTTCAAAATCAAGGTCTAAATTAAAAGCACCTTTTAAAATTTGCATTAAATGGGGTCGACGATCTTTTTCCTGAATAAAATTCAACTCCCCAAAGCCTTGGTTCAACGATTTTGCTAACCCATTGTATTGGCAAAATTTCCCAATAACAATTTCAGCTAACTCGCTGGTATTTGCATCAATGAGATGTTGCGCACCTTTAATTGCTTGCTTATTGCTATTGCTAAGCATTATTCCAAGCACCGACACGAGCATTAAAGAAACCAAAAAGATTATACTCAACAAAACCCTTATTCCTAAATGCTTTCGTAAAAATCCCGGTACAAGTTTTCTCATCACAATATTTTTTCTAATCTAATTTAAGCTTGATCTCAATAGTTCTCTATAAGCACGTTCCTTACATACATATTTCACTAAATTCACACTTTGCAGTTTTTCTCTGATTTTAGGAAACAGATTGCTAAATGCATACAATGCGCTAACAAACAACAGTTTACAAAGTCAATTTCCAATTGTTTTTTTTCAGGAATCACCCAAAGTTATTAAATTCTTTTAATTTTTTAGACTAATTTAATTAATTAACAGCAAGTGAATAAAATCAAATCCTTTTTATCCCCATTATTTCACGAACCTCTTTCACTGTTTTCGACGCTATTTCACGCGCTCGTTCTGCTCCTTTTTGAGCAACTTTATTCAAATACTCTTTATTGTTACTGAGATCATTCATTCGTTGATAAATTGGATCTGTAAATTTAATTATATCCTCTGCCAACTGCTTTTTCAAGTCTCCATAACGGATAGAACAATTTGCATACGATTGTTTGTAAAATTCTAACATCTCTGGTTCTGAAACAACATTCATTATTGTAAATAAATTCTGAACTGCTTCGCTAACTGGGGAGTTTGGCACGGTGGGTCCAGAGTCGGTAACGGCGCGCATAACTTTTTTACGAATCAACTTAGGATCGTCGGCCAAAAATATTCCATTCCCCTCTGATTTACCCATTTTTCCACTTCCATCCAATCCCGGAATTTTAATCAACTCTTGACCAAAATTAAATGCATCGGGTTCTTTAAAATAATCAACTTTGTATATATTGTTAAATCGCCGGGCAAAAACGCGTGTCATTTCAAGGTGTTGCTCTTGATCCTTACCAACAGGAACTTTCGCTGCATGATGAATAAGAATATCGGCTGCCATCAAAACGGGGTACGTTAATAATCCAGCATTAACATTTTCGGGATTTTGTCGAACTTTATCCTTAAAACTTGTTGTGCGATTTAACTCTCCCACATACGCATTCATATTTAACAATGCATAAAGCTCGTATATTTCAGGAACATCGCTTTGCACATATATTGTTGCCTTTTCAGGATCTAGCCCCGATGCCAAATACTCCACTAAGGTCTGAGTAATATTTCCATGCAAATCTTCCGGGGTAGGATGTGTTGTTAAGGAATGGATATCTGCAATGAAAAACAAACAGTCGTTTGTTTTCTGCATTTTCAAGAAATTAACCATCGCTCCAAAATAATTTCCCAAATGCAACCTTCCAGTTGGACGAATTCCACTAACTACTCTTTCCATTCTATTATATTTTAATTAAATCTTGATTCTTACTGCCATTAACTGCCTTATTATCAATTATTATTAAAAACAATCTTTGTAATTAAACTCGTATAGCACTATAATTGCAGGGTTCAATATACATATTGTCAATTTGATCTCAATTTTATACGGCAAATAACTACAAAACTAATTGCAAAATCGCTATTTGACAAATTAAAAACACCCATTTTCACAATAAAGATATCAGCAAAATAGAAACAATGAATATAAAAAGGTGTTTTTTGTTGAGCCGAAGCATCCTCAAAGATTGTCATCGTTTACTGCAAAGCTTTTACATAACGCAATCTCAACCCACTCGAAATGTTTTTCAGTCTTATACATCTGTTTTTATCAACAAAAAGAAGTACTGTTTTAAGTTCACATTTTCTTTCTTATATTGCTAACTAATTTAAGGCAAACTACTATCTTTGTCCACAAATCATATAAAAACCATTATTTATTATGCTACTCAGAGTATATATCCTGCTCATTGCGATTCTATGTGTGTCATGCAATCCCACGCCAAAACATGAAATTATTGAGAATCATCCCAACGGATCACCCAAAATAAGAAAAACCTATACGGACAATGTAAATGATAGTACAACGTATCTTTTTGAGGAGTTGTATGACAATGGGACGGTGAAAATAAAGGGTGAAATAGTCAATGAAGAACGCAACGGTGCGTGGAATGCATATTATGAAAATGGGAAACTATGGTCATACGGAATATATTCGAATGGACTAAGAGAAGGTCGCTCCATAGTTTACAACAACGATGGAACCATAAAACTATCTGGCTATTATAAAGATAATAGGGTGGACAGCTTGTGGGTAACATTCAAACCCAACGGAGATACCGCTCAGGTAACAAAATATAAAGATGGTGAAATTGTCACGAGTTTCTACAACGACAACCTTCCCAGAACAAAATAGCAAAGTAAAAAATCTAAATATGGTTAACAGTTTTAAAGTAAACGTAACATCTGAAATTGGAGAACTAGAAGGTGTTATCCTTCACACTCCAGGACATGAAGTGGAGAATATGACCCCTAACAATGCGGAAAAAGCATTATACAGTGATATTCTAAATCTCAAGGTTGCACAACAAGAATACACTCAATTTAAAGGAGTACTGGAGAAGCATTCCAAAGTTTTTATGGTGGGCGATCTGCTAAAAGACATTATAAGTAACCAGCAAGTAAAAGAGACGCTTATCAATACAATTTATAGAAATGAAGCTGTTGCTGTTGATAAAAGTCAGCTACTCTCTCTTTCCGATGCCGAACTGGCGCGACAATTAATCGAAGGGGTGATTTTGCCGAAGAATAACCTAACCCAATACATGAGCAAGGAGCGATATGCACTTCGCCCATTGCACAACTTCTTTTTCACACGCGATGCATCCATGACCATTCGCGATAAAGTACTTCTGGGAAGTATGGCAAATAAAGTTCGAGAACGGGAAGCACTCATAATGCAATCCATTTTTGATCACCATCCAACATTTGAAACACAAACAGTCAATCCAACCCAATCTCCAAAATTTAATGCCGATATTACCATTGAAGGGGGCGATGTTTTAATTGCGCGCGAAGATGTTCTAGTAATTGGAATGAGCACAAGAACAACGTCCCAAGGAATTGATTACATTATTGAACAACTTGAAAGTAAAGATCAAGTTCGACACATAATAGTTCAAGAATTACCCGCTACACCCGAATCGTTTATCCATTTGGATATGACATTTACGTTCCTCGATTACGATGCATGTATGGTTTTTGAACCCCTTATCATGAGTCCAAACCGTTACCAAACCGTTCATATTGCAGTGGATAATGGTAAAGTAACCATTAAAAACGAGAAAAACATTGTTGAAGCATTGAAAAAACTTGGAATAGAGGTAAAACCAATCAATTGCGGTGGAACCAAAGATCCGTGGAATATGGAAAGAGAACAGTGGCACAGTGGAGCAAACTTTTTTGCCCTTGCTCCCGGAAAAATCATTGGCTACGGTCGTAATACCCACACCATTGATGAATTAAACAAAAATGGCTTTGATGTGCTTCCCGCAGCCGACATTTGTTCCGGGAAAATAGACATCGCAAATTATAAAAAATATGTTGTAACACTCGAAGGAAGTGAACTTCCCCGTGGTGGCGGTGGTGCACGCTGTATGACAATGCCTTTTGCACGTAAAAATATAACCTGGTAAGAAACTTAAGCCTCTTTAATAAAAAAGCGGGATGCCATCTTTAATTCATTGTCAAATAATCAATGAACAGGCATTCCGCTTTTTCTCATTAATCCACAGTTGAAGGCGTGGTGTTGCACATAGCAAAAGAGGCACAATCCGTTTCAACACCATAGCCTAAAACAATGGAATCATATTCCTTGTTGACAATTCGCAAGTTGACCCCCATTCAAGATTGATTCGCAAAGGTACAGCGCACCCAAACATTCCTGTTAATAATAAACCAAATACTGAGAATCAATTCATTAACCATGGGCAATTTTCCCATTATCAATTGTCGTAACATATTGACCCCATATCACGATTTAATTGTAGGGATGACATAGGAAATGTCTCTGGATTTTTAAAACATATGAACTTTTAATGAAATTACATGCTCATGTTTTTCGCAACCACCATGAATTAAAAATCGATTCTAACGCAAATTGGTTCTAAAAATAGATACAGTGTATATCTATTAACACAATAAATTGTATCTTTACCGTTTATAAGTAATGTTTTTGAATCGGTGAAATCGCAAGAATTACTCCATTAAAAACATTAAAACATAATGAAAAATAGTAACCAAACATCAACTATAACAGGCTTTTACTAAGCAGACTTCCATTCCGTCTAAACATGTTATGGCTGAGTGAACAAAAAATAAAACTATGAAACGATTGGGTTTACTAATCCTTGGAGTCAGTTTATTTACAACCATTTTTGCGCAAACAATTGTAACAGAAAAAGCCGACGATGCATTTAAAACAGGAAAGTTTTACGATGCCATTGATCTGTACAAATACGCCTTTGCCAAAGCAAAAGATCCAAACACAAAAGGATATATAAACTTTCAAGTGGCAATGTGTTATCGAAACATTAGTGAATTTCGTCAAGCAGAGCTCTGGTTTAGAAAGGTAACTCGACGAAATCCTTATTCTCCCTTAGCCTTTCTTTATTTGGCCGATGCACTGCACGCGAATGAAAAATTTGACGACGCTCTGGAGAATTATAAAAAATACATTGAACTGGATCCCACCGACCCCAAAGGACAAGTTGGATACAAAGCAAGCGCACTAGCCAAAGAGTGGACTGACAATCCAACGCGCTATAAAGTAGTTCCCATGCTTTATTTCAATTCAAAAGATAGCGACTTTTCAGTCGCTTACGGAAAAGACAATTATAAGTCTATTCTGTTTACTTCGGCAAGAAATGATGTCACTGGCGGAAAAGAGAATCCAGTAACCGGTCAAAATTATACCGACATTTTCACTTCTACCATTGACAGAAAAGGACAATGGTCAAAACCCGTCCCTGTTGAAGGAGAGGTAAACACCGATTACGATGAAGGAGCTCCTTGTACCAATGCAAAAGCCAACACCATGTGGTTTACATCAGTACGCCCAAACGAAAAAGGCATATTGACGACGCAAATTTATGTTTCGAAAAAACAAGGCATCGATTGGGGAAAACCCGAACGGGTTACGCTCTTTGAAAGCGACACTATTCCTGTTGGTCATCCAGCAATTTCGCCCGATGAAAAAACATTGTATTTTGTAAGCAGCTATTTTGGTGGAGAAGGTGGACGAGACATTTGGTGCTCCATAAATGAAGGTGGAAAATGGGGAAAGCCCAAAAACATGGGGAAAGAAATCAACACCTTTGGCGACGAACTTTTCCCATATGTACATGCCGACGGAACATTGTATTTTAGTTCAACCGGACACCAGGGAATGGGCGGATTAGATCTATTTTCGGCAAAGAAAGTGGACAATAAATGGGAAATAAAAAACTTGCAATACCCCCTAAATTCGGTGCGCGACGATTTTGGAATTGTGTTTGAAGGCGAAAAAGAGCGTGGATATTTATCATCGAACAGAAAAGGATCAAGAGGAAAAGATGACATATATCAATTCTCGTTGCCTCCGGTGGAAGTTAAGCTAAATTTAATTGTTAAATCAGAGCGTTCCAATGATGGAATTTCAGATGCCTCGGTAAATATTATTGGGTCGGACGGAACAAACGAAACAAAGGCGACAGAACAGAATGGGTCATTACTTCTGAACCTCAACCCAAATACCGACTACCGAATTATTACACGTAAGGGAGGATTTTTGGCAGGTAGAGGAAAATTGACCACCTATGGTTTAAACGAGAGTAAAACAATAGAAGAAATCGTATTAATGTCGCCCAACGATGCCCCTCGTTTAGTAAATGTGATGTATGATTTTGGGAAATTTGAACTACGTCCAGAATCCATGAGTGCACTTGAAGAACTGGTTGAGATTTTACGCGACGACAACCCCAATATTACAATTGAGCTCAGCGCACACACCGATGCGCGCGGTAGTGCCGATTTCAACAAACAATTATCGCAGAAGCGCGCACAATCGGTTGTAGATTTTCTGATTCTGTACGGAATTGACGCTGAGCGCCTTACCGCTGTTGGATATGGAAAAGATCAACCCAAATTGGTTACTCCAAGAGAAGCACAAGAATTTCAAACCCGCCCGGGATATGATTTTTTAAAGTCCGGAGTATTGCTTTCAGAAACCTATATTCAAAGCTTACCGCTGGAAGAGATGCGAGAAACCGCACACAGTCTTAATCGACGTACCGAATTTAGAGTTACGGGTACCGATTATGTCCCTCGAATTAGAAAAAGAAAATAAATCAATGTATAGACAAAAAAAGCGATGCGATTGAATAAATTTCAATCGCATCGCTTTTTTTATGCAACGATCAATTATGGAACATATTCCGATTCAACCAATATCTCGTGATGATCATTCATCTCCATTAATTGTGAAATGGTAATATTGGGGTTGGCATCCATAAAACTTCGTACAATTTGCCAACCAATCCAAACCCCCACTCTTCCAGGACTTTCCTCTCCAAAGGTAGATACAAAAGGAGCCTCATCAACATATTTTCCAATGTGCTTGTCAATGGCAAACAGAAGTTTTTTGTCGATTAGAAAAGCCCACATATTATGCTCACTTTTCTTTGCCCAAATGATTTCAGCAGGCGTAAAACTAATTTTAAGATGATCGGGCATATCCGGAAATGAAGCATCCATAATATACATTATTTTACCATGGTATATCATGGTATTTATTAAATTTTCATTCGGATCCCCATTTGGATATTCGGAATAGAGCCAGTTTCTTAGAACTTCGGCCTCCAACAAAAAGGGTTCGTTTCGCTTTCGAGTATAAATTGGAGTAGCCAAACGTTCATAAAAATAACTTTTAGAACCCAGAAATTTATCTAAAGAGATTCCCACAGCACTGTCGATCATAATCATGGACTCATTAAATCCAGAAATAACAGTATATATTTTAGGAACTTGCAAATTGGGCAAGTGGTATTTAGCATAGGAAAAACCATCTTCAATTGCCCTCTTTTTTTCGGAAAAATCGCCATATACCCGCTTTACCGAATCATAGCTTTCTCGAATGTCAGGATTGTCGAGAAATAGCTGCAAATAATCAACAAAATAACTGGACTCTCGACCCCCAATTCTCAAAATGCGACGCATGTAAATATCGAAAAAATCGGGATACAGTCCATAGAACGTTGATATGGAATCGATCACCGAATTCCGTTCCATTTCAAACATCACCGAATCAAGTCTGACAACTTCAACAACGACCTTCTCTTTCAGATCAACCTTAAACTTATTATGTGAACAGCCCACAAACAACGTTAACAATACAATGGTTTTACACACCAACATAACATCCCACTTTTTCATCCCTATAAATTTTTTAATCAATAATTTCATGTAAATTTGCTCTGTTGAGAATAAGAACAAAATTCCACAACAAAAAAACGAATCTTTTTGAACTTATTGTCTCTTTATACAAACATTTTTAAAAACATCAACAACATGAGAGGAGTATATGGCTTTTTAGCTTTAGTATTAATGAGTAGTAGCCTTTTGGGTCAGAATAAAAACATGGCATATGGAATTGATTTTTCCCCCACAATAAATTGGATATCCTCATCCATTAAAGATGTTAAAAACGATGGTGCCCGGGTTGGAATGAGTTACGGACTGTCCGTAATATCTATTAAAAATGAAAACTTTGGAATAGTTTCCGGAGTCCGCATGAATCACTCTTCCTACGACGTGAAATACAACCAACTATTTGATTTTGAGACCTATGACAGTCTATACTCAGCTATTCCATCCGGAACTAAAGTGCGATATAAATTGCAACAAATTGAGCTCCCCGTTGGATTTAGTTTGCGCTCACGACAAATAGGCTATACTACCATTACCGCCGAAACAGGACTGAATGTTGCCTATACATTAGGCACCAAAGTGTCGATCGATGACCTTGGCGTAGAAAACGAAACCGCAAAAAATGAAGTTACTATGTTTAACGTTGGATACTTTTTTGGTGGTGGAATAATCTACAGCTTAGGAGGCAGCACCGCCATTAAAACCATGATTGTATTTTCCAATGGACTTACTGACTTAACAAACGACCGAAACCACAAGGAGGATCAAACACATTCCTACCGACTGGGACTTACTTTAGGCCTGATTTTCTAAAACCTCTTAACCCATTTCGATCTCATAATAAAATCTAAAATCATGAAAATCGCTCTTGCTCAGTTAAATTATCACATTGGAAACTTTGAGCTAAATACTCAAAAGATAATCAATGCCGTAGCAGAAGCTAAACAACAAAAAGCCGATTTAGTTGTCTTTTCAGAACTTGCAATCTGTGGATATCCGCCCCTTGATCTTCTTGATAAACAATGGTTTATTGAAGAAACAGGTCGTGCCTTAAATATTATTCAGCTACACTGCACCGACATTGCCGTTGTTATAGGAGCACCGTCGATCAATTCCGGAGAAAATGGCAAAAGACTTTTTAATTCTGCCTATGTTATCGATAATGGAATCATTAAAAAGGTGATTAACAAAACATTATTGCCAACATATGATGTTTTTAACGAGACGCGATATTTTGAATCCAATCAAAAATTTGACACCGTAGAAATAAATGGAATTCTTATTGGCATTACAATTTGTGAAGATATTTGGCACGAACAGGCTAATAGTCAGGGATATACAAAAGTCAAATTATATAAAAATAATCCACTTGATCAGTTAGCGCAACTCAACCCTGCCCTAATTCTAAACCTGTCGGCTTCGCCTTACTCCTACTATCAAGAAAATCGTAGAATAGACGTTCTGCAAAGGAATGCTCAAAATTATGGTCTCCCTTTCATATATGTAAATCAGGTTGGAGTCAATAGTGACCTCATTTTTGATGGAGCGTCAACGGTGGTAAATGCAAAAGGCGAAATTGTACTACAACTAAAAAGTTTTGAAGAGGAGCTGAAAATAATTAACTTCGATCGTATTAATAAAACACGTCCCATTGAATACGCTTTCGATAACATCGTTGAGAAAAACAGACAAGCAATTGTTTTTGGAGTTCGGGAATTTTTCAATAAAAATGGGTTTAAAAAAGCAGTTTTAGGGCTCTCGGGAGGACTTGATTCCGCACTAGTTGCAACGTTAGCCACTGAAGCACTAGGTGCAGAAAATGTCACAGGAATACTTATGCCCTCGGAGTACAGTTCCGACCATTCAGTTACAGATGCCCTAGAACTGGCAAAAAACTTAGGAATTAAACATCATATCATTCCCATTAAATCAATTTTTCATCCCTTTTTGGATGCGTTACATCCCGTGTTTAACAACTTGCCTTTTGGTTTAACCGAAGAGAATTTGCAAGCTCGAATTCGGGGAACTATCCTAATGGCGTATAGCAACAAACATGGACATATCCTGCTCAATCCCAGCAATAAAAGCGAAATGGCAGTGGGTTACTCAACCATGTATGGCGATATGAACGGTGCGCTGTCGGTTATAGGCGATATCTACAAAACCGAGGTTTTTGCAATGGCAAAACTAATCAACAAGCACAAAGAGATTATTCCAACCCATATTATCACTAAACCACCATCCGCAGAACTTCGTCCCGACCAAAAAGACAGCGATAGTTTACCCGATTACGACATTTTGGACAAAATTCTTTTCAACTTTATTGAACGACAACTTTCCGCCAACGATATCGTTGAAATGGGATATAATCCCAAAGTTGTAGAGCGGATTATAAAACTCGTTAACAACTCGGAGTTCAAGCGATTCCAAGCACCTCCAATATTAAGAGTTTCGTCGAAAGCATTTGGCCAAGGAAGACAAATGCCCCTGGTTGCAAAATATGAATAAACACTGCTTGACAGATTTGTAATAGAAACCCCGAATGAAAAAACAACTAATCGACAATGAGTTTGGTGAGATAACCGTTCACTTTCAACGAAATTTCAAAAACTTAACCATTCGTTTGTCAGCCTCTTCGGTAATTCGAATTAGTGCCCCTGCAAGCGCGTCCAAGAAACAGGTTTTACTGTTTTTTGAAAGTCGTAGAGACTGGATACGGAAAAACATGGATAATATAAAATCAATAACCTCCAACAGAACCCTTTTTACTCCCGAAACAAATTTTTGCACTAAAAAACATGTCCTACACCTTCGTAAAGAGACCATTTCTGAAATGCAGTTTAGAATTGCAAATGATAAAATTCATGTAATTATTCCCGATGCCACAGAATGGGAAAACGAAGGAACCCAAAAATATATCCGAAAAGCAATAACAGAGGCGTTGCGAATTGAAGCACAGCAATATCTACCCCGCCGGCTTTTCGAGCTGGCAACCAAATTTGGATTCGAGGTAAAGGGGCTGAAAATTAAAAACCTGAAATCACGCTGGGGAAGTTGCACTTCAGCACTTTCGTTAAATCTGAATCTAAATTTAATGCAGTTGCCAAACCATTTAATCGATCACGTTATACTTCATGAACTTTGCCACACTCGATTTATGAATCATGGTGCTGGATTTCATAAACTATTACAAGAGGTTGATCCACAGGCAAAATCAAACGAAAAAGAGATTCGAAAATACAATCCAAACCTCTATTAATAGGATTTTTTTGTTAATTCATTGTTGAGGGGGTTGATTTGTCATGGTGTTAAGTTGTTGATTTGTCGAGGTGTTGATTTGTTGAGAAGTTGAGTCGAATAATATCCCAATATTTTCACCGTTTACTGATCACCGTTCACCAATCACCGTTCACCAATCACCGTTTACCGATCACCGATTACCGATCACCGAATACCAATTTCTAGCGCGCTTCCAACTCATTCAGATTCTCCATTTTTTTGCGTTCTAAAAACTCCCCAATACCCTCAAGGTGCTCTTTAATTCGCTTATTACCAAACTCATATACTTTTGAGACCATTCCATCGAGGAAATCGCGGTCGTGCGATACTAAAATTAACGTTCCGTCGAACTCCATTAACGCTTGCTTCAAAATATCTTTTGTGCGCATATCAAGGTGGTTGGTTGGCTCGTCTAAGATTAACAAATTTACCGGTTCGAGCAATAGCTTAATCATGGCCAACCGTGTTCGTTCACCGCCGGAGAGCACTTTCACTTTCTTGTCTAAATCGTCGCCACTAAACATAAACGCGCCCAAAATATCTCTGATTTTCGTGCGAATATCACCTTTTGCCACATCGTCGATGGTTTGAAATACAGTTAATGTCTCCTCCAATAGCGTAGCTTCGTTTTGAGCAAAATATCCAATCATTGCATTGTGTCCCAACGTCAGCTTTCCATCGTACTCAAGTTCACCCATAATTGCTTTTATGAGCGTTGACTTTCCCTCCCCATTTTTCCCAACAAAGGCAACTTTTTCGCCTCGCTGAATGGAGAATGAGGCGTTGGAGAAGACCACATGACCATCGTAAGACTTGCCAACATTCTCGGCAATTATGGGATAGGTTCCCGACCTGGGCGATGGTGGAAATCGGAGCCGCAAGTGCGATGTATCCACTTCATCTACCTCAACAATTTCAAGTTTCTCGAGCATCTTAATCCTCGATTGCACCTGCAATGTCTTAGAGTATGTTCCTTTAAATCGTTCTATAAATTCCTGATTATCGGCAATCATTCTCTGTTGCTCAACAAACGCTTTTTGCTGCTGTTCTCTCCGCTCGCCACGTAATTCCAGATATCGGGTATAATTGACCTTGTAATCGTATATCCGCCCCATGGTAACTTCAATGGTTCGTGTGGTTATTCGATCTACAAATGCTCTGTCGTGTGAAATTACAATTACCGCCTTGGCACTGGTTACTAAGAAATTCTCGAGCCATTGAACCGACTCTATATCAAGATGGTTGGTGGGTTCGTCGAGCAGAATTAGATCAGGATTTTGGAGTAAAATCTTAGCCAATTCAATGCGCATGCGCCAACCGCCACTAAACTGATTGGTGGGTTTCTGAAAATCGGAGCGTAAAAACCCTAAACCAAGCAGTATTTTCTCGACCTCCGCATCAATATTTATTTCCCCATCGCTATAAATTTTTTCGCTTAATACGCTGACTCTTTCTATAATTTCGTAATACTCCGGTGAATCATAATCGGTGCGTACAGTAAGCGCATGATTGAGTTGATCCATTTCGGTCTGCAATTCCAGAATTTCTTGAAATGCTTGCGATGCTTCTTCAAAAACAGTGCGGCTATTTTCAGTCATTAATTGCTGTGGTAAATAAGCAATAACCGCATCTTTGGGTGCAGAAATACGTCCTCCGTTTGGCTTTTGTGCTCCTGCAATAATCTTCAAAAGTGTCGATTTTCCGGCACCGTTTTTACCCATTAAAGCAATACGATCGGTATCATTTATTACAAACGAAATGTCTTTAAAAATTGTGGTTCCACCAAATTCAACGGTTAAGCTATCAACTGCAATCATGGGAATAAGTTAAAATTTAAGCGGGCAAAGATACATAAATATTCATTGCCGAAAACCGTCTAATTTTATTAGAAAAATTCTTTTTTAAGATGAAAAGGTTATTTGTTGAGGAGGGGTTATGAAAATGTTGAGGGTTTGATGCGTTGATTTGTCGTGGCGTGGAGTCGAAGAGTCTCCGTAGATTTTCACGTACGACCAGTTATGAACAATTGAGACTTCTCTTTTGTTTTAAGTTATTTACAGCACCTCGAAATGTTTTTTAGCCCCTTGTATCTTCTCCCCACACCTTGCAACGAATCGTTTTGCTCATACAGATTAGGTAAAGATTAAAAATAGCTTTTCAAAAATGAGGCAATCAGAATGCAAAAATAACAATGGATTGTGATTGTACGATATAAAATTATTCTTTAATTAAAAAAGGGTTGCCTTTTAAGCAACCCTTTGATTATAACATCATTATAAAGTTATTCTCTTTGAACTTTTCGAGAATAAACATTGGTATTTGTGTAAAAATTCACAATATACATTCCAACTGGTAGTTGCTCTAAATTAACTTCCGCAGCATTTACCTCCTTCATCATTTTCCCTTCAAGATTAAAAACTCGAATTCGGTTTACATCATCAACACCTTGAATAGCAACTATATCAGAGGTTGGATTAGGGTAAACCTGTATTGTTTGTTGGGCATTATCAATAGCGCCCAAGTGTGTCATATCTATTTTCACATCATCGAGACTGATATAAAAAATATCGGTACAGTCGTAATGCCTAAATACCAATTTCACATCTTGACCTACAAACGAAGAAATATCAACATTTACCGTTTTTGGTGGGTTATAATAGTCCGCATCTAAGGTCTCTTCAAAGACTGGAACTTCTGTGCCCGTGAATGTAGAATCAACGGGAATTACATACACAGCATAATGCTCTTGGAACAACTCATCATCTTCATAAGCGGCCACTTTAAAACTCAGATCTAATGAGGCGTCTCGTGGTAAAGAAATACTTGGACTGGTAAGCGTATTATCGGGAGTAAAGGTTTCGAAATACCATGAAAACGACCAGGCAAAACCGCCTTCAAAAGATTCAATTTCTTGAAATACTGCATCGGTAAATTCCCAAAATTCTCCATCTCCATCAAGATCGCCTAATGTCCAGGTAGCCCACGTGGCAGAATCATTAAAATTATCCTCAAAAACAGTTTGGGTATAACCACTTACGGTAAAGGCCATTGCCGCAATAAAGAGTAATTTTTTAATCATAGCTCAATTTTTAAATTAAAATTATATATTTAAGTTATCAACTTCAAAGTAATCAAAATTAATCTATAATTCCAAAAATTAATGGATTCGAATGCCTTTAAAGTCGGTAAAATCATAGTTTACAGGGCGGATATTTCTGCGTTTCAATTACAAACGCATTATCGACCGTGCATGAGAAACATTAATGGAAAAAGTGATGTTGAACTAAGAACTTCCTTCGCTGGTTTTTGAGGACTCCGTTACTAGGGCTTGAATCTCATCGAGTTCATCCTTTGTTAAATATCGCCATTTTCCAATGGGAATATCTAAATTTATATTCATAATCCGATACCGTTCCAATTGACGAACACTGTTCCCCAGCTGCTCGCACATCCGCCGGATTTGCCTATTTAAACCTTGTGTGAGAATAATTCTAAAACTATAGGCATCAATCTGTTCCACAAAGCATTTTTTAGTAACAATACCCAAAATAGGGACTCCATTGCCCATTTTATGAATAAACGATTTTGTTATCGGTTGCTTTACAACCACCCGATACTCCTTTTCGTGATTGTTTCCAGCACGAAGGATCTTATTTACAATATCACCATCGCTCGTTAACAAGATTAAGCCCTGACTGTCTTTATCGAGCCGTCCGATGGGAAAGATACGTTCGGGATGTTTTATATAATCAATAATATTATTTTTCTCTCTGTGAGTATCAGTTGTACAAACAATTCCCCGTGGTTTGTTAAACGTGATATAAATCGGTTCTTTGCCTTTTCCTGAAATCCGTTTCCCATTTAGACGGATATCATCTTTGGAAGATACCTTGCATCCATTTTCGGCAACAACTCCATTTATTGTTACTCGCTTTTGCTCAATAAGTTTATCGGCTTCTCTGCGCGAGCAATAGCCAATTTCACTAAAATACTTATTGATGCGAATCAAATTCTTTTCTTCCATTTCTTAGATTAAACTGCTCATAAAGAAACCCTTAAAGCCTCCAAGAGCCTATTTCAAACACCTCAAAGATAGGAAATAAATACAAATTGAATTATGTTGAGTGGAGGTGGAATGGCGTTCTAATAGAAATTTTGGTCCTGTTTTGTACACAATCATGCAATCCAATAGCGTACCAACATCCTGAGCCCATAAATCACAAATTTCCTAGCAACAACAGTGTGCATTGCTAGTCCGAACGGATAAATTGCAAAATGCTATTTTCTTTTTTCCAATTTGTCGTCCAGCGTATCCAGAAACATCTGCATTTTATCTTGTAACTCTTTAATCTCGTTAACTTTAGTGTCTATTGAGGTATTGAAGGTATCAATGTGTTTTCGGAGTTCGGCAATTTGCAAATCAAACATACTCAGTTTCTTTGTTCCTGGAGCGGCGTGTACTTCGTCAATTTTATCACGAATAAACTTTAAGAAATCAAACAAGTAGTTTTCAACGCCAACCTTCATATCGAGTTCTTTCTCGGCGTCTTGTTGAATAAATTTAAGATCAAAATGTACTTCGTGTTGATTCACAGTAGTTATAACGTCGTTAAAATAACTAAGGTATTGACTAAATGGACGTTGAATAATTTCCGGCATATTAAACACCTGTAGGATTACATGCGAAGCCTCTTCTCTCTTTTTCTCGTTCGTTAGAAAATGCATTGTGGCATATAATCCACGTTTAACAACTTTTGCGGGTGGATATACAAATGGATTCTCTTCCAAATAGAGTTCTTTAAGGCTCAGCAGATCTATAAATTCCAATGGAAGTCGTTCCATCAAACCATAGCTGGCATCCAAAGTTTTCAATTCGGTCAAATAACCAATGGTAGAAGGCAATTCGTGAAATCGGTTGTGACTAATATCAACAAGATTGAGCTTCGTTAGGTTTCCAATTTCGGGGGGTATTGTACGAATTTCGTTTTTAAGTAGCAATAAAGTTTTTAGGTTTACCAAGTTCCCAATTTCGGGGGGCAGTTTCTCAATAAAATTGTAGCTCAAATCGAGATGCTCAAGATTAACAAGTTGTCCAATTTCGCTGGGGACTTCTCGTATATCACGATTGGAAAGATCTAACCTTGTTACCTTATTGATAATTACAGTTCGAATAATTTCAAGTATGTCATCTTTGTCCATGAAAATCTCCTTTACTAATGCCGTCGCACAAATATACACTAATTTTCATAATTCGAACTTAATCGTAAATCGAATTAGCGATTACCGCAAACGACAAAAAAAACTTTACAATAAATACAAATAAGTTTAATAAATGTTTATCACATAGTATTTTGAATAATATCGATATTTACTCTATTGGGCTTTTGTTCATTTAACATAGACATAATAACAACGGCACATCCAGGGCCATGGTTGTCGAACGTTATGGTTAAATAGTATATTCCACTTTTACCACAAATAAACGAAAAGCCAGGTAATAACCGTTCATCTTCTGCCATGTTGCCACTATAATATTTAAAATCGTCGTGTAATTTCACAATTGCACTTCCTTCTTCACTACGATCATTTTCAGTGGTAAAAACATAGGTAATCCCTTTGGTTAAGTTCACTGAGAATTGGGCGCAAGTACTATTTAATGAGTGGTGTGCCGATTTTATTCTAAAATGTTGCAAATAGGTGTATTTCTCTAGATTCAGCAGCGAGTTCTCCAACAATGTATGATCGCATTGTCCAAAAGCGAAATGAGGAACACAACTGAAAAATATAAATAGCAGAATAAATATCTTCCTATACAATGTCATGGTTCTTTTGCTACAAAATGAGTTCCTAAATTTCTGATTCTTTCAAATATAACAATTATTTAGTTTAGATACCCCGATTTAAGAAATCATATGAAAAATAGAGTTCATTTAGGCACCTATTCGATGTTTTTATCTCAAAGCTAACTTTTTGCATGATTCGTTTTTAAGAACTTTGATAAAGTCTGCGAAAACATAGAACAAAAGAAAATATCTGTTGAGGTGTCGATCCTCAAAATCTCCTTTATCCAGACTTATTTCGAGAACAATCTATTTTATGCAATATTAATGCCGATGAACGAAATATCCCCACTATTTCAATGAACACTTTTGTGATAAGATTCAGAATTGAAATAATGGGCTTTGTTTGCTATACGCAAAATCTAGTTTTCCAAAAGGATTCCATCATTTTTCATTTGGCTTTAAATTTGCAATATTGTAGTAATTCCATTAAAATAATTCTACTATCATATGTCTTTAACAAAGGTTGCACAAACGATTTTGATTCTTGTTGTACTTCTTTTATTTTCCTCATTGAACACAATTGCAAATCCGAAAGGCATTAACGAAAATCGCAAAAGCGCTTATGCCTTAGGAATTAATGAAGTTGTTAAAATTGATGGTTTAGCCAATGAATCGTTTTGGAATCTCATTCCTAAGGCGTCTAATTTTATACAATATTCGCCCTACAATGGTAAATCACCATCACAAAAAACCGAGGTGCAATTTGCATATGACAATCATGCACTGTACATATTCGCACACATGAGCGATAATTCGGACAGTATTTCATATCGGCTAAGTAAGCGCGACGAAACAAATCAATGCGATTATTTTGGAATTAACATCGATCCATTCAACGATGGATTGGGATCGTATCAATTTTACGTTACCACCGCCGGAGTGCAACTCGATGCAAGAAATAATGGTGGCGAAGATTGGCAATGGAACTCCGTTTGGCAAAGCGAAGTGGTGATCAACGACAACGGATGGTCTGTGGAGATGGCCATTCCCTACTCGGCAATCCGTTTTCCTAAAAAAGAGATTCAGGAGTGGGGAATTAACATGGTTCGAATGATACAACGATCACGCGAAAAGGACTTTTGGAATTTTGTGGACATAAATATTCCAGGACTAAACAAACAGCTTGGATTACTGCTCGGAATTGAAAAAGTTACTCCACCACTTCGATTGTCTGTAGCGCCTTACGTAAGTACATATGTGGAAAAGTACGGCGACGATATTGGATATTCCATAAAAGGAGGTTTAGATCTTAAATACGGTATAAATGAGAGTTTTACACTCGATATGATGCTTATTCCTGACTTTGGTCAAGTAGCATCGGACAGAGAAGTGGTGAATTTAGGTCCCTATGAAACGTTTTATTCCGAAAATAGGGACTTTTTCAAAGAAGGAATGGAGTTGTTTACCCGCGGCGATATCTTTCACTCACGAAGAATTGGAGGAAGACCCATCGGTTATTACAAAATTGAACTTGATTCCAACGAAATAATTACTGAAAACCCCAGTACCACTCAACTTGTGAATGCTTCGAAAATTACTGGAAAAACTAAATCGGGATTCTCCTTGGGATTTTTAAATGCCTTTAGTTTACCAACCCATGCAACTATTCGAGATACAATTACCGATTCGGAAAGAATCGTTGAAACGCAATCAGCAACAAATCAAAACGTTACGGTGGTGGAGCAATCGTTAAAAAACAACAGCTTTATAAGTCTGATAAATACCAACAACAAACGAACCGACGGATACTATGCCAATGCAACCGCGGTTGAAATGCTTTTTGGAATTAAAAGTTACCACACTTTCTCGGCTCGCGGTGCATATACACGACGCGACATTGCCGATAATCCCGATGGATTTTTGTATCGATTTAATTGGTCAAAAATCAGAGGGAAGTTCCGATATAGCGCCACGCATCGAACCGAAAGTAGTTCCTATGATCCAAATGATATTGGTTTTTCCTACAGCAACGATAAAAATACGGATCAAATAT
>JAQVXQ010000243.1 GCA_028709085.1 Salinivirgaceae bacterium
ATATTTCAATGGCAACGATGCTGATTTCAGTTTTTGCGACACCTATAATCCATTAAGTTTTAGTGGAGCGCGATTTTGCGAACTTCGAGTTTGGGCATTTTTCAATGAAACATGCGACAACATGGATCAATATTGGAATAATGCCACTGGAAAAGCAGAAGGCAAACGCATGCCACTATTCATGAAACCCAGCAAGAAGCTAACGCCACGCGACCTAATGAATGCAAAAGGAAATTATTTACAAGGAACAGAATTGGACATGTCGCAAGATATTGGCGCAGGACCTCACCACCTACCCTACCGATGGCGACCAATGACATGGAAGCACAACAATAAAGATTATTTCCATGAGCGAGTAACCGCAACGCAGCAGACCGCTTTCTCCTGGGTAGCACAAATGCGCAGCTGGTTGCCCAACCCAATTGGAGGTGTTTTTTGGTATGGTCTTGACGATGCCAACCACACCGTTCATACTCCTTTTTATTGTGGAATGACACATGTTCCCGAAACCTACGCACAAGGAAATGGCGACATTCTGACCTATTCCGACAACGCTGCTTTCTGGGTTTTTAATAGAGTAACTCATTTCTCCTATCTTTTCTACGACCGGGTAATTGAAGATATTCGCAAAAAACAGAACCAATATGCTGAAAAATACAACGCATTTATCCCTGCCATTGATGCAGGAGCACAAGAGCTCTACAAGAAGAATCCCGAAATGGCAATCCAATTTCTAACTGAATTTTCGCACAACTCGGCAAACAGTCTGGTTGCAGATTGGAAGAAATTTGGAGAGTTTTTACTCATCAAGTATCTCGATGGAAATATTAAACAAGAAGTTGATGGTGAGTTTATTAGAAATCCGCATGGATATCCTGCAAACCCAAAAAACAAGGACTACCCCGATGAATGGAAAGAGACGTTGATCAACCAAACAGGCGATAAATTTCTCCAGCCAAGTTCAAAATAAAATACTCCACATTCTAAAATCCCCGTTTCGCAATCTTGAAACGGGGATTTTATGCTTTTAAAGAGATTCTAAAATCGGATGAAAACGGTTACCTTTACGCCCGACAAAACTTATTAAAATGGAAATACGACTTGAAGATGTTGGCTATACAATTGACGGACAAGAGATCATACGCAATTTGAGTTTCTCCTTAAAATCGGGACAAAAAGCGGTGATTGCCTGGCCATCGGGAACAGGAAAAACAACGTTGCTAAAACTCATTTTCGGGTTCACCATTCCCACAACGGGCAAGATATTTATCGACAACCAACTCTTAAACCACAGCAATGTAAAGCACTTCCGTAAGCAGATGAGTTATGCAAACCAGGTTGCCGATTTACCCAAAGGAACGGTCCAAAACTCAATGGATGAGATTTTATCATTTCCAGCTAATGCACATATAAAAGACTACAAATCAACCATTAACAACTTGCTTTCAGAAGTAAGACTAAGCTCTGAAATCTTTGGCAAAAACACCGAAGAACTTTCAGGAGGCGAACGACAGCGGTTAACATTTATACTATGCCAAGTTTTAAATCGCCCAATTTGGTTGCTCGACGAAATAACATCGGGTCTTGACACCGACAACAAATCCAACATAGTACGGATGGTTGCAGAAGCGTCACAAACGGTTCTAATTAGTTCGCACGACACAATCTGGCGCGAAAATAACGCCTTCACCTTCATAAACCTTTAAGTTATGGGAGCAAGCGATATTACAATCATAGGGCTCATTTGGGCGTCACTACTGCTCGTTCCAACCCTAATTATCAACTACTATTTCAAACTTGGGCAGTTAAAAACCTACATTGTGGCAACGTTTAGAATGGTCATTCAATTGGCATTTGTGGGTTTATATCTGCACTATATTTTCCAATGGAATGATCCATTTATTAATTTTGCTTACTTAGTGGTGATGATTTTAATAGCGGTATTTTCATCGATTAAGCAATCTAAAATCGATATGAAAACGTTTTTGATGCCGGTAATAATAGCCACATTTGTTCCCACAATCACAATTTTAATCTACTTCAACTATTTAATTGTGGGGCTTACCGACCTTTTCGATGCAAAATATTTGATTCCCATTGGCGGGATGCTTCTCGGCAACTCCATGAAAACCAACATTATAGGCATGGAACGATTTTATGGCAATTTATCAACCAATGGGAGCGAATATTTAACTCGTATCGCTTATGGAGCCGATAGAAATCGGGCACTTCATCCATTTATTAAAAGCAGTATGTTAGCCGCATCCAATCCTCTTGTGGCATCCATGCTCACCATTGGTCTAGTATCGTTGCCGGGCATGATGACAGGTCAAATTTTGGGAGGGAGTTTACCGGCAACGGCCATTAAATACCAAATTGCCATTATGATTTCCATATTTTGTTCAAACATTTTAGGAGTAGCCATTACGTTAAAATTGGTAATTCCAAAATCGTTCGATCAATACGATATGCCTAAAAAAGGAATCATGATCTCGAAAAACAAATAGCCAACAATCAACCCTTCTTTTGCATGCAGTAAAATCTCATCCCATTAATATTGATCAATTATCACTGGATTGCGGTAATCTTTTTTACGATTTTTCGCTAACGCTCAGAAAACATTATCCCTCAAAACTGCTAAAAACAATATCAATCATATCATTGACAAGAATATAACGAACATTTCAAAAAGAAAGAGTTTATTGGCGCATCCTCATTTGATTTGGCAACACGCCACAAGCATGGCGAAATAATCAAGCATTGGATGCTAAATATTTTCTCAAACAATGCTTACAAATGACGGTAATCCAATTTTAGATTTCATTCTTTATATCATTCTTAAATTTCTATATTGAAAATTTCAAAACGAAATAATTTATTTCACTCAATCATGTAAACGTTAATTCATAATTGCGACTTAATAATTTATGTGCTACTTATGGTATTCTACCTAAATTTTGTTC
>JAQVXQ010000096.1 GCA_028709085.1 Salinivirgaceae bacterium
AGCTGTTTTACTAAGGATGCAATTTGACAGTAGTATTATGGAATTAGTATTGAACCCCTACTAGCACATTAATAAACCCACATGCAATATATAAAATCTGTAAAAAAGTCCTTTCTGACAATAATCATTAATCCATTAGACCTGGGGGCTTAATCTCCCTCTCTCCCATTAAATATGGTCAGACAACTTAGCAGTGTTATTATATTGTAGGGGAATTATAATTTCTACTGTACCATTTATCTCAGCAGTATGGTGAAACTCTAAAGTATCTTTCATGGGCTGCAATCGTTATTCATCTCCTGTAATGTTGAGATTCAACCATGGGATATATTATACAATATCGAATGGTTATGCAACCATAAAAAACCATAATTGTAATTCTATTTTCGAGTCTTTTTCAAAAGCATCTATTTTTTTGTAAAATTTTATATATTTTCTCTAGAACACACCATAATTCAAGATTTGGCTTTTACATTTTTGATTCGTTTGCGTAATCAATATGATTTTAACAATCTAAAAGAATATTCATGATATGTTTTTAATATTACATCCTAATCTGATGACTCCAAAAATAGGCCGATCACTCGCTAACATGGTTAATACACGCAAAATATTACACAGGACCCTATCCTTAGTTCTGCTTGTAGGAATTGCGACTATTTGGGTGTCGCACTACAAAGGTTTGTATAAATTCAACCCCAGCGAGGCAAAATATATTAAAATTGAATCGAATCCAAAAGATCAATTTGCATTGCCATCCGATATTGTTTATTCAATAGCTACCGACGCAAAAGGAAACGTATGGTTGACAACCCCAAAGGGAATTACAATTTATAACCCGCAAAAAGACCTGTTTATTACAGGCGAAGAACCGATTGCAATTATCGTTCTAAAGTTCAATATATGTATAATTTAGTTGTGTTTGTTTCCAATATCCCCCCATTTAGGTTGCCTTTTCAATAAAGAATCGCTCGTTAATCATCAGCAACTACCTGACAATCAACCTCAACTCAAACCATTATTAGACATTTATATTTGTTCTGTCAAATTGATTTTCAGCGTGCTAAGAAAAGACTCTTATGAATTTTTAATTCAAGCCAATCGTTTTAACTTCCCAATTAGTTTGCCAAGCAATCAATCTGGGCTACTGGTTATAATTCGTATTGTGGCTAGCCCGTTTTAATGGATGTAATAAAACATTCATATCTGTAATAATTAAATCAGTCTTATTCTTATTCCATATATATGATTTAAAATACATTACAGAATCAACAATAGGCATTTTATTGATTCTGATATGAGCTTGTGATATTCCATCTACATTAACACCGAAATTTCTCCAAAACAGAGAACTGTCTTTTGAATTTACAACTTGATAAGTAATATAAGTTTTGTTATTTTCATCGGCTTTGACCTTTAAACTAATGTCGAATATAAAATCATTATTTAACACACATGTTTTATCAATTAAACTAATGTACTCAGCTGAAGTTACCACGGTATCAATATTATGATAATCAACGATACTTGGAAGGTTAAGGGCATCACAATACATATCATTCGAAATTACAGTATTGTTTTCACAGACTAAAAGACTTGTATTTTTAAAAGCATTGAGTTTATTGAATAAATGGTATTTTATTGAATCATTCACCAATTCATGTATATTTAAGGCGGAATCTATCGTAAACAACTTATTTTCTGAAAGATAGTAATCACCTGACAAAAAATCGACCAGCTCACGATTGTCATTCATGAATGCAAGATTTTTAACTTGGTTGGTGTTTTGGGAAAATAATTCACTCCCAAGTGATGTACTAATTGATGGAACATTATTATTATAATCTTCGAGGAAGGATAATAATGTTTCAGAAATATCCAGATGACTCACGAAATTTGAAAAAGTTTTATTTGATTTAAGATTTTCCGAGAAAATAATCAGGGGAACGTGATATCGTTTTAATGAATTTGCAATCGGTATCTCGGTCATTGGATGGTCCCCAGTGATTATAAAAATTGTATTGTTATAATCGGCTCTTTTTTTGTATTCGCTAAAAAAATCATTTAAGGCATCATCAACAAACAAAACTGATTTTAAATATTTTGAGTATGTGCTATAAAAGTTTTGAAAGGGCGTAGTTGTATATTCTTTTAGCTTTTCATTGTAATAATCATCGTTGTTTATAACAAAAGGAGAATGGCTTGTTCCGGTAAAATAAATATCAAGTCTTTTATTTTGATGTAAGGTGTCAATAACTTTTAACGATTGATTAAACAAATCTTTATCATTATGGCCCCAAAAGAAGTTATCGTTCCCAACAATAATTTTATCAAAGTTTGCTGAAAATTTACGGTTGTCAAAAATCAAATCGATATTGTTATATTTAAAAAATCTATCCTTTTGATGAAACCATGCCCCTTGACCGTAATAAAATGATGTGTAATAATCATTTGAACTTAGAATCGAAACAAGGGATAAGTGGCGAGGAAGCCTCCCTTGAAGTGTAAACCCTTTAACTCCATACGGTAATCCACCTAAAAGGCTAGGGACTACGGCAAATGAGCGCTCTCCTAATGTAAAACAACGATTCCAATACAAACTTCTATCCTTAAGCTTATTAACAAAAGGCATTAATAAAGCACCTTTGTATTCATGAATAAAATCGTCATTCAATCCTTCAACAATAAGAATTACAATGTTAGGGCTACTTTTAAAATCATTGAAATATTTCCCAAGTTCGTTTTTTCGATTTTTTTCATAAACTAAGGAGTATTCCCTACTAATAAAGTTTTTATCGGGGTACAACTGTTGAAATTCATCCGAACTTGAATTTTGATGTTCCGCATTATTAGTCGATATATACTTTATGGTTTTACTAATGAAGTGAAAGGGCTTATTCATTGAAAAATTGTCGATCTCTCGTTGCCAAAAGCATTGATTAAGAATAACTAAGAGCAGTGAAACCAAAACAAAGAAATAGGTTCCTTTAATGATGACTGAACCGAATTTAACTTTATGTAGCTTCCAAATAAACAGAATAATAAATCCCCAAAATAAAATCAAGCTGAAAAATAATGCGATTAAACTTGTATCTGAGGTTTTTAATGTAAATAAAACCTCATTGAAAGAATACTTGTAGAGAAAAACGTCCAATGGAACTAGCTGATATAGAAAATACGTTATAATGACGAAGAAACCAAGAGTTGTAATAATTAGTAAACTTAGATTTACAGTTCGAAGAACGAGCGTGGATTTTTTTGATATAAAGAAGTAAAAGATAAAATAAATAATTATTGGAACGCTTGCTCCAACAATATCATAACCCAACCCAAATAATTCAGAAAAAAGAATCTCTTTGTTAAAACTGTAATTATGGAATATTAAAACAGCCTCAATTAACCTGAAAAAGAAAATTAAAAAATAGATTGCAAAAATGACGTTTACATAATTCTCAAAAATTCTTTTATTTTCAATCTTATTCTTATCCATAAATTCAAATTCTACTAATTTATCACGTATAGTCTGTCACAAATTAACCACAACAATTAATATTCCCAACCCATTGTATTCATCGTTCAAATACATGATATAAGCGCAAATTAAGTGCGATTTTTTCCACGTTCCACCTCAACGGTTGCTAAATTTCAGAAGCAAGTTAACATCCTAAAAGTAAGTAGAAAACCTGAAATAAACAATACCTAAATTTCAAAAGCATCAAATTTATGGAAAAACAAATGGTCAGATTTATAATCGTGGTGGGTGTTATGAAAACTCAATAATCGTTTCCTATCAACACGTAACTTTCAGGAAATCAAACTCCAATATAACTACAATCCTAGCTGAACAAAAAAAACAGCGAAGCATTGCTCCGCTGTTTTTAATTTTATGTTGAAATTACGTCCTACTTTTAATATGATGTAGGTGCACCTAATCGAATCATTGCGCAACGGAAACCAAGATCATCACGGGACTCACTTTCTTGAAGGAATCGGCGAGTAGCAGGACTTAACCAATATGTTCTGTCTTTCCACGAACCGCCTTTATATACACGAGCATGGTCGGTTACTAAACTTGTTGCATAAGGCTCTTCAAAGAATGTACGATTGGGAACCGTAACAGAGTCATTCAACTCAGCATTCCATACTTTGGTATGCGATTTTCCTTGTGCATAACGATAAACGTTCATTGTTCCTTCGTCAGCCTTATCCTTATCTTTGTAATAAACGGATGATTCATAATCACCATCGAGATAGTTAATATTGTCAGCTTTTCTATAGTTTTTTCGATCTAACGCCATCTCTTCTTTCACAAGTTGTGTTTCCAAACGTCCAGTAGTATCATTGGTCACATATTTCTTTTTACCATCTTCGTTTTTCACTTTTGGTTCTGTAAATACATTACCTCGGAAAGGACGGAATTCGGAAAAGTCGGCAAACGAAAGCGGACGATAAACATCCATTACCCATTCATTTACGTTACCAGCCATACAATATAAACCATAGTCGTTTGGCCAGTATGACCGAACTTCGGCAGTAATATCTGCTTTATCATTCAATGCACCAGCAACACCCATATAATCTCCTTTTCCACGAATAAAATTCGCTCTCATTTGACCTTGTGCGTCTTTCTTTCTATAACGGACATAATCGCCATTCCATGGATATATTCTTCGTTCATAATAGGCTTCTCCAGAAGAATATCCAACCATAGACAATGCTGCATATTCCCATTCAGCTTCTGTTGGGAGTCGATATTTTGGTAATAGTAATCCATCTTCAAGAGTTACCTGAGTTGCTGCTTCATCAGCAGATTCACCAACAATTTCAGCTTCTGCTAAACCACCTTCTCCTGCATATTTGTCAATCTGACGACCGGCCAAATAAGTGTCAGTATTAAATATGATATGGTTCAAAGGATTTCCTATTAATTGAGCAGTCACTTTCTCTTCATCTGGTTTTCGTTCCCAGAGACCTTTACTTACTAGGATCTCCTCATTTACACGATCCGTTCGCCACAAACAGTAATCGTTTGCCTGCAACCAGTTTACCCCTACTACGGGATAATCCTGATAAGATGGGTGACGGAAATAATACTCAACTAATGGTTCATTATAGGCTAAACGATCTCTCCAAACTAGGGTGTCAGGTAACGCTTTGGCGATAATTTCAGGGAAATCTTGTCCAAAGACGCGTTCAAGCCAAAATATATACTCTCGGTAATTAATATTGGAAATTTCCGATTCGTCCATATAGAAAGAAGATACAGAAACTTTTCTAGGAATATTGTTCCAATCATACATTACGTCGTCAGAAACCTTACCCATTACAAAAGATCCTCCTTCGATTAATACTAATCCAGGGCCTGTTTCTTGCTCAATATATCCTTTGCGTAACTTAAATCCTCCGTTATCAACATCATTATATGTCCATCCTGTCACATTGGATTTCGGACCTGGACAACCGTAAAGCGTTAAGGCTACGGCCATTCCTGTGATAATTTTCAATAGTTTGGCTCTCATATAACTATAATTTTATAACTGTTTACTATTTTAATTAAAAGTGTATTTCTGTACTCTAAAGCGTAAAAATAACGCATTTTTCAATAGATTGATATATATAAAAGTAAAGATTTTATTTTATTTTACAAAATCAATACAATAAACATTCAATAAACACTCAAAACAACCTCATTACCAGCAACATACATGGACGGCAATTTAGGGAAAATTTTTATAGAAAAAACCATTCTTAATCCTCTATGTTCTATCATATATGAGGGGGAAATTCCCAATAGTAGAGATTTCGAGCTTGATACAAAAAACATACCGAACTGAGATTTCGATGATCCGTAGTATCCTCCATAAAAAAACGAAATATCCAATGAATTTATGATTGTAACAAAATGTGGGCGAATAAATCGTTTACTCGAAACACTTGAAAATGGATTTAAATCAAAATTTCCCCCATAGGATCCAATATACATAATATTAGGGGAGTTTAATCCATCTTCGGTAATATTTGTTTTATTGAATATGTTCTGAACAGAAAATCCAATTACTTGGTTTTCAGAAAACAAGGATACTCCCATGGAAAGACTTCCGCCCCATTGGCTTGGGAAAATCGGATTTATTCCAGAAACTCCATTTATATTTGATTCTAGGATCACCCCTGCACTATTCACCGACCAATTGTGAATCTCTGGGGCAACTCCGAGGCTCAACGACCACTTACCCTTTAGATGGAAAAATTTAGAAAGTTGCATGGCAATTATAGAATGTCGAACATGTCCCTCCATATTTACAATAGAGTATCCTTCCATTCCTCCATTAAGATTGTCGTTATAGAAAGAACCTGCTGCCTGAAAGTTCTTAAAATTATCCTTGGAATACCCTTGAACCGATGCCGACACAGTGAATCGACTCGTTTTTAACATTCCCGCAAACGAAGGGTTTAATAAATATCCTTGCTCACTGTAGTTTGTGAAAAATCGTTCTTGACTCTTCAACTCAGCAATTGTACTAATTGTTAATATAATTATTAAAAATTGTTTCATGAAATATTTATGACTACAAAAATAGATAAAGATACCTATCTACCTTGGTTTTTCTTATTAATTATAATACTTCTTAAAAAAACATTGAGCGTGAATCGCACATTAAACTGTTAAACAGAAGTGAATGAGAAAACAGAATATATATCGATTCCTATTTTTAAAGCAATCAAAATTTAAAATAATTCGTTGAAATAACCAAAACTCCATTATGTTGGGAGTTTCTACCAAGAAACAGTAATAACTAAATATATTATTATTTATTTTGTCTGAGAAATCATTTATGACAATAAACGCTCGTTATTTGCGTAATTAGTGGAAATAGATTAAAAAAAAAGTTATGAATCGCATACATTTTATATTTTTTATCGTTTTGTTATGCTCGTTTTTTTCAGGATACTCCGCTGAAAAACAAATTATTAAACCGATTAATTTAGAATGGAAAGACATTAATATATTAAAACCGTATTGCATGGATTGTGTTTATGAAGACAACACACCTGATATCCCAAGATATACAACAACAATTAAACTCCCTTACAATCCAACTAAAATATCGGTTAGTCTCCAAAACAAGATCACTACTTCGGGGGATCAATTTAAGCTAAAAACCAATCCAGATTTTGGCAATAACTTTGACATATCTTATGAAACAGGAGTTGTTAAAAACGAACCTGTTGTTATTGTGACCATAAAACCTATTATTACCGAGTTTGGAAAAACTAAACTCTTAAAATCAGCAGATATAATTATTGAATTGGGGCAAGAAAAACAGACATCTGCGATAAAAAAACACAAAAACAATTCAGTATTACAAGCCGGTACATGGAGAAAAATCAAAGTTAAAAACAGTGGCATTTATAAAATAACGTATGATCAACTAACAAGTTGGGGGTTTCAAAATCCGGAAAACATTCGTGTTTACGGAACGGGCGGAAAAATGCTTTCAACACGCAATGACTCCAATGATCCGGATGGATTGTATGAAAACCCCATATATATGGAAACAAATGGAGATGGCGTTTTTAACTCGGGAGACTACATCCTTTATTATGGTCAAGGAAACGTTCATTGGAGTTACAATAACATCTCTAAAACATATATTCACGAAAAAAACATATATTCCGACGAAGGATTTTACTTTATCTCAACCAGCTTAGGCGCAGGAAAAAGGATTTCAGAAAAAAACTACAACAGTCTTCCACACGATTACTCCACTGAATCGGTCGATATTTCTCTCTTTTTGGACGACGACATCAGTAATCCACTCGCATCGGGTCGTCTGAAATTTGGAGAACTCTTACCGCCTATGGAAACAAGAACCTTTGCTTTTAACTTCCCAATCGCTCCAATAGAAACTGAAAATTTGATTATTCAAACACAAGTAGTTGGTAATCAGAGTTCATCTGAACCATCGTGCTCGTTTGAATTCAAATCGGGAGGAACATATATAAACAGAACGTTTTTAAATGGATATGCAGCAGCAACTTATGGGCTTTGGGATGTTGGAGTCCAAACTACCCGAAAAATAATAACTGAAAACCCTGTAAACATTACGGCTCAATTTTTAGCAACCAGTATAGCTGCCAGAGGAGCCATCGACTACATTCGATTAACGGCACGTGTAAATCCGTCATTAAATACCATAAACTCGCTCTTCTTTTCCGACTATAAAAACATCAATGCCGAAACCGTAAAGAGATATAGTTTAAAAGGGAATAATGTACATGTGTGGAATGTGACAGATCCCTTAAATCCTAAAAAAGTTACCCTAGAGTCATCAAACAACGAGAATAATTGGAAATATCCAAATAACAATATTGAGTACTTTATGGCATTCAATAAAGACGGAGCATTGCCCGTAGAGGATGTCGGCATTATTGAAAATCAAAATCTTCATGGGACATCAGTACCCGAAATGGTTATTGTAACTGCTCCTCTTTTTACCCAAGAGGCTGAAAGATTGGCCAAATTCAGACGCACTTTTAATAACCTAAATGTGCTTGTGATAGAACCACAAACTATTTATAATGAATTTAGTTCCGGAATACCCGATCCTGCAGCCATACGGAATTTCATGCGTATGTTTTATTTACGTTCTGAAGAGTCGAGTAGAGAATTAAAATATCTTCTTTTAATTGGCGATGGAACCTACGATAATAAATGGGCAGCAACCAAGAATAATTACATTCTCACCTATCAACATATTAACAGTACTGACGAAGTAAACTCCTATGAAAGTGACGATTTCTATGGTTTGCTCGATGCTGACGAAGGCGGTCAAGATATTTATGGTTCTGCCGTATTTAATGGGTTTTTAGATATCGCCATTGGAAGGTTACCGGTTGAAACCATCTTTGAAGCCCAAACTGTGATTAATAAAATCATTGAATATAGTGAAAATCCAAAACTGGACTCCTGGAAAAACGAATTGACATTTATGGGCGATGACGCTGACAATATAGGTGATTATCAGTTACAAGCACAAGCCTATGCCCTTTCTCAAATTGTTGCCAACAAATATCCTTGGTTTAATAATAACTTGATACTCTTAGACTCATATCAACAAATATCCACTCCAGCTGGACAAAGATATCCAGAGGCAAGAGATGCCATAAATAGTATTATCCACAGAGGAACACTATTGTTTAACTACACTGGACATGGGGGTCCAAACCATTTAGCACACGAAGCAGTAGTTGACAAAATAATGGTGAACAACTGGAAAAACAAAGAATATCTTCCTTTTTTCATGACCGCATCCTGTGAAGTTGCCCGTTATGACGACCATAGAAAAAAATCGCTGGGTGAACTAATCTTGCTAAATCCCGAAGGAGGAGCCGTATCGTTATTTACTACAACCCGTGCCGTTTATATGTCAACCAATCACACCCTAAGCATAATATTTTACAATCGGATTTTTGAAAGAAACGAGGATGGAAACTACTCAACAATTGGTGAAATTATGGTTGACTCGAAAAACAAAATGGGATCAACGTCCGAAAATCATAGAAAATTTACTCTTTTGGGCGATCCTTCCATGAAACTCATTATTCCACCATACAGAATAACCACCGACTCGCTCAATGGAATTTCCACCAAAGCAAGTTTAGATACCATTGGCGCAATGCAGAAGGTAACCATATGCGGAGCCATTACCGACACACTAGGAAATCAAATCCCCGATTACAACGGAATTATTTATCCAACCGTGTATGACAAAGCGAAAGAACGTCAAACATTAGGAAACGATGGGAATGGCACCTTTTCGTATTACACACAAGACAATATCTTATACAAAGGAAAAGCCAGCATAAACGGAGGTCGATTTAGTTTTGAATTTATAGTTCCACTAGATATTGAATATGATTTTGGCATCGGTAAAATATCATACTATGCGCAAAATGGGAAAGTTGACGCACAAGGAGCATTTCAAGATTTAATTATTGGAGGATCGAGCAATACAATGATAACCGATGCGATAGGTCCCGAAATTTCGCTCTTTTTAAACGACACCAATTTTGTATCAGGGGGAGCAACCAACGAATCACCCATACTAATCGCTCATTTGTACGACGAACAAGGAATAAATACAACTGGAAATGGAATTGGTCATGAAATTACAGCGCGTTTGAAACATGACTATAACAATATATTGAATTTAAACAGCAACTACGAAAGTGATTTAAACAGCTATCAGCGTGGATCGGTTGAGTATCAATTGCTCGAACTCCCCGATGGACCCAATCAAATAACCATGAGAGCCTGGGATATTTTAAATAACAGCACCGAAATCAAACTCGATTTTATGGTTGCAAACACTGAGAAAGCAGCATTGTCGCACGTACTCAATTATCCAAATCCGTTTACAACAAACACTAAATTCCTATTCGAACACAATCAACCACACGTTCCCCTAGAAATTACGATACAGATTTTCACCGTTAGTGGGCGCTTAATAAAGACATTGCAAACCAATATGCAGGGCAGTTCCTATTTCACAAATCCATTAACATGGGACGGGCGCGACGACTTTGGCGATCGAATTGGACGAGGTGTATATATTTATGCGGTCAAAATCAAAACCCCCGATGGTAAAACAGACACAAAATTTGAGCGATTGGTGATCTTGAAATAGAACAAAATGATTACTTTTGCAATTTAACTCAAACTGCTGCGTTATTGATGTTCAAAATTCAAGCAAATCGAATTTTGAGCAACAGCAGAACAAATCAACCTTTTTATTATGACGAATAAACTTTTATTATCAATCCTTGCACTTTTCCTATTTACGACCGTATTTGGTCAAATGTCGGATGATGAAGATTTGGGAGGTAGAGACATTAGATACAACCCTATACGCCACGCTGCACCATTTCTTACAATTTCACCCGATTCACGATCATCCGGCATGGGCGATGTTGGGGTTGCAACAACTCCCGATGCATACTCAAGCAATTGGAATATTGGAAAGCTAGCCAATATTGACGGACAAACAGGAATTGCTTTGGGATATACACCTTGGTTAAAAAGCTTGGTAAACGATATTCACTTATCGTATTTAACAGGTTACTTTCGTTTAGACGAAAACCAAGTTGTAAGCGGTTCGTTACGGTACTTTTCTCTTGGAGAAATTACTTTTAGAGATAACACAGGAGGAGAAATTCGCCAATTTATACCCAATGAGTTCGCAATTGACGGAGGTTACTCAAGACGCTTAGGTCCTACTTTCTCCATGGGAATATCGGGAAGATACATGTACTCAAATTTGACAGGAACTATGACCAGCGGCAGCGAAACACTAAAAGCGGGTCATGCTTTTGCGGTTGATTTGGGATCTTATTATCACCAAGATGTGAATTTAGGTGAATACAATGGGAAAGTTACAGCAGGATTGGCATTTACTAATATTGGTACTAAAGTAACCTATTCAGAAAACAATAAGAATTTTTTACCAATGAACTTAAGATTGGGAACAGGTTTATTAATAGACCTCGACCAATATAATAGTATTGCATTTTATTTAGACATGAACAAACTATTAGTTCCAACACCAGACCCCACAGACTCTTTAGATTATAACCGTCAAAATACTTCCGTAGCCGCAGCAATTTTCCAATCCTTTAGTGATGCTCCGGGCGTAAATGGCAGTGTTTTTAAAGAAGAGATACAGGAAATTATGTGGTCATTTGGGGTTGAATATTTATATGATAAAAAACTGGCTATTCGTACCGGTTATTTTCATGAAAACGCACGAAAAGGAAACCGAAAATATATTACAGCAGGAGCAGGTTTTAAGCTAAATGTACTTAGTATGGATTTATCATACCTGATTTCAACGGAAGCAAACCATCCCCTATCCAAAACACTACGGTTTAGTTTGGTTCTGGATATTGGAGCAATGATAGACTAGCGAATATGATCCCCAGAATAGGATTTGGTTACGACGTACATCAACTTGCCGAAGGAGAAACATTCATTCTTGGCGGAATAAAAATTGAGCATTACAATGGGACTATTGCCCACAGCGATGGCGATGTTTTAGTTCATGCTAATTTAGTTACAAATAGTCATGTTATTAATTCTGAAAAAGAGATATTATTGAGATTTAATAGGAATAAAGGTCAGTGCGCTAGAGATTATAGGGTTTCTCT
>JAQVXQ010000097.1 GCA_028709085.1 Salinivirgaceae bacterium
ATTAAAGACCGAAATAATGGCTTTTTTAATCTGTAAAAATGGATCTGATTCAAATTGAATGTTATTATCTACAAGAAATTGTTTATATGCAAAGGCCATTTCCCGCATTATTTTTGGCGAAAAATCGGTTTTCTGCATAATGTTGTGTTTTTGTTTATAATCAATCATTATTTGATCAAAATCATTTCGTTCCAGCCCATGCGACATTCCCCATGTTTGCAACAATCGACGGTAGCAATCCCATGATGTCCAACCAAAGTTATTTCGTCTACTGAGGGCTTCTGTAATTTCGTCATTTAGTCCAACATTCAGGAAGGTGTTCATAGCTCCAGGCATTGATATGGCAGCTCCAGATCGCACGCTTAATAGCAAAGGTTTTTCGGAATCTCCATATTTCAGACCAGTTATTTGTTCAAGTTCTGAAATGTAATGTTTTATCAGGTTGTCAATTTCTGCGTTTAACGATGGCATTTTCAATATCGATTTTATGCGTCGGAAAACCTCGGTTGTTATTACAAATCCAGGTGGAACTGGGAATTTATTCAGGTAAAGTTTCTTAAGAAAATAAGCCTTTGAACCCAAAAAAACCTGATTATCAATGGGTAATGTTTCTTGATAAAGAGGACTAATTACCATATCAACATCGTAGGTCATGATGCTTTGTGTCTCTTTTTCGGACAAATCGCTCACCATTTTCCTAAGGTTAACCAGTACTCGACCTATGAAATTATCGAGTGCCTGAATAAGAAATGCAGACGACAATAGTTCACGATAGAACATCTCTGATTTCTGTAGCACAATTTTTTTGTGAACATCATTGGGCATATCCTCATCCTGTGGTAAATATTGAGGAACAATGACATTCAATGTTTTATCGTAGGGTCGTATAAAGTATTTGTTAATAATCTCTTTGATACTAACCTCCATAAACATGAAAATATTTATATATTGTTTTATGGTAAAACTTCCCGAAGTTAAACTGTGTTGCAACATTTTTAGATTCGAATCAAGTCCTTGATCATAAATACCATCGAGACTTAATCCTTCGCGTAATAATTGAATGACCGAGAAAATATCTTTTAATGTTTTTGCTGTAAAGTACTCTGTATTTATATTTGTAACAATGCTATCGACCAAAACTGACGCAATGCGTTCAAGCCGGAAAGTTAATCCCAAGGCTTCAAACTTATCTTCGCGGTATTGTCCGTACATGGACGGAATCCCAAATGCAATGTGTCGCTTGTAGTAAATGCTTTCCCAACCCTCGCTTTTTACAGGATTAAAAATAATCTCATTGAGATGTACCATGAAAGAGTAGATCAACTTGAGCGCTTCTACATTGTTTTTAGAATCCAGAAGGGCTTCCAGTTTTTCAATCTCCGCATTATCAATTAAATTATATCGCCTTAAGATTATGCCAATGTCGGTAGTTTCGAATAGGTATTTTTCTTTCAGAAGTTGATATAATTCAACAATATAAGAAACTCGCTTTGTGTCGTTCTGATCGTTGTGGTTAATGGCTTTGAGGAGTTCTGAAAGTTCAGTTTTATCTTTTTTCAGAAGTTCATCGAGGGATAAATTGTTATTTTGGCATAATTCGCTAATTACAGTATGTACGCCTGTTACCCAAATACTTTTTACATCAATGGTGGAATATACATTTTTAGGAACTATTTCCTTCAACCGTTTTTTATCCAGATCGGTCCAAAACTGTATGATATCGTACGTGATTTGAATGTGGGAATTATTTCCTTCGGTATGGATTTGCTTACGCAGAAAATGGATCAGTTTATCATTCCGGTGTGTTATTTCATCTATTTTTGTTGTTACATCTCTCAATAACCCTTCGGCTCCAATTTCATTGAAATAGATGGGGAATATTCGTGTGAGTTGTTTTATCTGCTTATACAGAGGCGATATCTTAGAATTAAGGAGTTTAGTCACATCTTTTTGAAACAGGTCGGTATCAAAAATAAATATCCCCCCAATTCGTAAATTAATGATGAGTGCGGAGAGAAGCTTTTTCATTGTCTCTGGGTCATACTCAATTAAATCGAGCCAAACACGAATATTTTTAATGTGATTTGGGTTTACTTTTAATTCCCAGTTATTGGTTAAATAAGCAACTCCTGGATTTATAAATCCAAATTGGATGATTCGGTTTTCGTAATAATGGATAAGACTCCCATTTTGGGTGTTTATGATCTCCTTGCCCAGGGTGAGAATTGAGTCTAAAATATAGTTCACGTGGCTATGTTGGAAATCGGCAAAAAGCACAAAAAGGTCGTCAATGGATTGAATGCACTCCTCCTCGTTAAGTTCGGTGCTTATTCTTTTTATGGCATTATTTAAGTCAATGAGCAGGTAATTACGATGATAGACCATGCCCGGAAGGTGAATTAAATAAAAAATATAGCTGAATTGTTCAGTTGAGGTTTTAAAGTTGTCGATGTTTTTCCGGAATGCATCGATTATATCAGAAAAAGTAAAAGCCACTTTATTAAGGGCTTCCCATGTTTCTACTTCGTTGATTCGCTGATATTGGTCGTCAAAAAACTCTTTGCCCAACGATTGAATTAATTGCGAATAATCATGGGACATTTTGCCTTTATTGTCGTCATACCACTTCTCTATATCGGTTGTTTTCTTCCAAAAATCGATGTTTTCTTTGGTTATTTTTTTCATGAACGCGAATATCGCTTCTCCCATCTTTGGGCATGAGGCTCCCTTTTTAAGGTGCTTTTTAAACGACCCCAGATTGCTCAGATAACCAAAGAAATTACTTTTTAGGTTTGCATCTAGAATTCGAATAAATTCCGTGGGAAGCGAATCAAATTCAACAAAACTATCATGGTTTTTGTCGAAAAAATCGAGAAATATGTAAACTAATCGTTTGGAGAGATCATCGGCCAGTTTTTGTTCAAGCAATAGATCAAATATTCCCAAAAGTGTTCGGATTGCCTTCTCCTGTTCCTCGATGCCCTTGTAGATCCAAAAATCGGACAATGCAATTTTTGATAACAACTCAACTACCTCTTTTCGATTGGAATATGGGTGGTGTAGTTCTAATAAAAACTCTTGGGTACTTTTATGTATTCCCCAGTAATTTTCCGAAAGCGATAAAAACCAAGTGTGGTTATCAGGAATAACATACTCTACACTTTTCGTTTGTGTCAGATTGGCTTCTAATGCGTCGGATTTTATCACGTTATCCATATTTATGAGATGTATTTAATTAAATCTACGATTCTGGCTGAATATCCACTTTCATTGTCGTACCATGCTAATATTTGAATCAGGTCGTCGAGCAATACTTTGGTAACAAGGGAATCGAATATGGCTGAATGATGGTTATTACTTATATCGCTACTCACAATGGGATCTGTGCAATATTCGAGATAATTTTTCAAATCCTTTTCTGCATAACGTTTAAATGCGTTATTAACATCCTCGACATTCACCTTTTTGCCGATTTCTGCGGTTAATTCCACAAAAGAGCAATCTACAACGGGGACGCGTGTTGCAAATCCATCAAATTTACCTTTAATTGATGGGAAAATAAGTTGCGTAGTCTTTATTGCACTAGTAGTTGTTGGAATAATGTTTTTTGTTGCCGAACGTGCTCTCCTAAAATCGGTATGGTATCCATCTTGTATGTTTTGATTGTTCGTAGAAGGATGGACGGTATTCATGAAGGCTCTTTTGATTCCAAACTCATCTTGCAGCACCTTAATCATCATGGAGACGCAATTGGTTGTACACGATGCATTGGAAATTATGGTATCTGTTGGCAAAATTTCGTGTTGATTTATGCCCATAACAATTGTTCGTTCAATGGAATTATCGCCTGAAGGACTACTTAAAATCACTTTTTTAACTCCATGTTGTAGGTGTCCTTCTAACAAATGCTTGTTCAGAAATTTCCCACTGGCATCTACTACGATATCCACATTGCTTTGTTCCCAAGGAATTTCTGTTGCATGAGAAGAATTAGTAACAAGGATTTTTTTCCCATTAACGATAATATTATGTTCATCGTGGCTTACATCGGCCTTAAATCTGCCATGCAAACTGTCATATTTCAACAAATGGGCCATTATATCGGTTTCCATTTTATCGTTTATGTGCACTATTTCTATATCTGGGTTCTCGAAAGCGAATCTAAAAACAAGTTTACCAATTCTACCGAAACCATTTATACCTACTTTGACCGACATTGTTTGTGTTTTATCATTATGATTAATAGGGTATTTAAAAAACTAAAATGGCAACTATTTACCACTGTTTTCTACGATATTTCCCAACTTTTCCAATTTTATTTCAAAGGTAATTAGAATTTCCATTATGCCCAATTGGACACAAAGGAAAATCAAAGTTATTAAACTCTACAACGCTGATATATTCTCATAACCAATTGATTGATAATCTTTTTTCAGAATTAAAGAGCATAGGCCTCTCTTTTATTTTCCAATGTGTTTATAAACAATTTTTTTCTTATCGCGTCTTTTCCCGTCGTAGCATATTTCCGCGTACCATTTTCCTTCTGTGTATTTTTTTGTAACAGCTATCGTTCACCCAATAATTCCATTTTGAATATATAATAGACTTTATAATGGGATTATAACCGTAAATGAAAAATATATAGCAAAAGAGGTTCAAACCATTTTATCAAGCCATAAAATAATCTACCTTTGCACTCAAATTACAATTAACTCTAAATCATTGGTTATTATGGACTTTAGTATCATTGAAATTGCTTCAGCCTTCATGGTTTTATTTGCAGTAATTGACCCTATTGGCGCTATTCCAATTATTTTGGATTTAAAAGCCAAAGGAAATAAAATTGAATCTGAAAAAGTTGCTTTTTTATCCTTCGGAATACTTTTAGCGTTTTTAATTTTAGGGGAACCTCTTTTAGGCGTTTTTGGGGTTGATATTGCATCCTTTGCCATAGCAGGAAGCTTTGTTTTATTTATTTTAGGTATGGAGATGGTTTTAGAAATTGAAATATTTAAAGGCACAGGAATGAGCGGATCCTCGTCAATTGTTCCAATTACATTCCCTTTAATTGCTGGAGCAGGATCGATTACAACGCTTCTTTCATTGAAAGCAGAATACACTTCTTTAAACATAGGTATTGCAATGACCTTAAATATTGTTGTCGTTTATATTATTTTAAAAATGACTCGTAGAATTGAAAAGTTCTTTGGGCAAACCGGAATTATGATATTACGTAAAACATTTGGAATCATTCTTTTAGCGATTGCTATCCGACTATTTATGTCAAATTTAGCCGTATCGTTGCAGTCGTTTTTTCCTGAACTTTTCATCTGATAGAATCAAATTTTAGTCGAGCACAAAACTCAAAACGCATATACAAAAAAGCAGATTGCTATCGAGTAGCAATCTGCTTTTTTATGTTTGAGGAAATAAGTTCGTAGTAAACGTTCTCCTTCCCGCTACTTTATAATCACTTTCTCGAAATGAACAAACTGGTGATTATAGATTTTAAACAGATATATTCCTCCGGATAACTGTGATATATTAATAGTATTCGTTTGATTATCAAACACTAAGTTTAATTTTTCAGAATAAAGCAAGGCTCCGTTAATATCCAAAATTTCAACCACAACATCATTGTTCTGAATCTCCTTCAAATCAATATAAACAATATTATGGGCAGGGTTTGGATGAATCAAAATATTGGATGCCATTCTTGAATCAATGGATACTAATGAATCGACGGTAAATGAAAACACGTCAACAACCGAATTTCCATGTCCATCGGAAGCTGTTACACTAATGTTTGCTGCGCCAACCGCTACTTCGGTTACCCATAAAGTTGCATCAACAACATTAACCGTAACTGTCGAAAGATTGTCGGAAAGTGCGGTATAACTCAATTCGTCACCATCAGCGTCATAGAAAACGGATGCTAATGGAATTTCAAATGTTTCAAACCCTTCGTCAATAACCACATCGGAAATTGGATTTTCGACAACAGGAGCTGTATTCGAATCTCCTACTTTTGATACAGAAATATCATCGATATATAGATTATACATATTCGCATCGCTATATCCATGCCATCCAAGATAGTATGTGCCACTCTGTGTTACGATGAAGGTAGCCTCCGCTTGGGCATAGGAAGTAGAACTGATATTATTGTTATCGTAAATTTGCTCAATGGTCATACTCTCTGAACTATTTGATGTTCCGAGTTTTACCTCCAGTTTCTCGGCATAGGAACTCGAATGTGCTCGATACATAAAGGTTACTTTATATTCAAAACCCGATTCTAAAAGCAATGGCTGCGAGAAAAACCAATCGTTCATGGCCAATGAACCATTATATCGGATCGAGAGGTGAAATGCTCCTGAATATGGATAAGCCGCAGAAGTAATCCACTCATAATTGTCATCATTGGTATTCTCAGCACTGGTACAAACCGGCAAATTTGGAATAGTTACTCCATCAAAATTCTCAATATAATCGCCCATGTTTAAATCAACAAGACATGGATCGTAAAATGTAGTTGCATTAACTTCTGGGATATTACCATTGGTTTTATAATTGATTGCTGTTCCATTATTTGTGTATGGATATATTCTAAAAAAGTATTCAGTGGCACTGTTTAACCCTCCAAGAATATACGATTCTGTTCCTTGTGGAACATTCACGACTCCGGCATTATCACTAAAATCAAGATCGTTATTTTGTGCTATTCCATCCGTGGGTTCCGTAAAAGTGCCACTTGTATTTGCAACTATTAAATATCCATCGGGCAAAACATCACCCACAGCATCAACCCAACTAATTAAAACTGATGATGCTCCACCAGTTGCCGAAAATGATGTGACATGATTTGATGGTTCTGCCTTTTCGGTTGTAGTTGCAATGCCTGTTAATCCTGGCGATTTGTAACAATTGGTTGATGTGTTATACTCATGAATCGAAAAGTGATAGGTTGAATTTCCTTTTAATCCGGTAACTACAACATTTGTTTCCGTTCCATTGTAAACAACGTAATTATTTGTCCCAATTATTGAACCTGCTCCAAAATCAGCATGTGCTGTATAACTGGTACCTGCAATAGGATTGCTATTCACGGCACTTCCTTCATGTGCTATGACCAAAACTGCGTTGCCACCATCGGGCGTTCCGCGAGTCCATCCAACATCAACGGAAGAGGATGTTTGTCCAGAAACAACAAAACTGGTTGCCTGATCACTCGGTGGTGTGCAAGCCACTGTTCCAGTAACCTTAACATTGTCGATGCACCAATAATATGCCCAGTTTCCCGAATAAGAAAACTTAAATCGGACTTGCGACTGTCCGTTAACTGCACCGAGTAGTTCACTAAAACTTGACGGATTACTAGTGGTAGAGGTCCATTGTTGAATTTGTGTCCACGTAGTTCCATTATCAATACTATAATACAATGATGCTGAGCTACTTGATATATGCTTATAATAATGATTGAACGATAATGTAACATCAACATACATGGACAGATCGAATTGAGGTGTAATTAAATCCGAATTTTGTGAATGTCCTGAACCATAACCATCGCTATTAAGATAAGCGTAGTTTCCTGAACCAAAATTTATGGATCCAATGGTTCCAAATTTCCAAACTTCTCCCGAACTCGTATTATCAATCACATCCCAACATTGTGGAGCAACGGTCTCTGAAAAAGTACACTCGTGAGGCAAATCAATGATTGCAATTGAGCATGGATCAATTAATGTTATAGCACTTGCGCTTGGGACATTACCATCGGTTTTATAAAGAATTTGATCTCCGTGGTTGGTGAATGGAAATATTTTGAAAAAGTATTCTGTCGAGAAATCCAATCCGTCAAACGTAACCACTTCAATTCCATAGGCAACATTTATGACTCCAAAGCCATCGCTCATATCCAAATCGTTGTCGATGGCATTTGTGGGTAAATCGAATGTATTTGAAGTAGAAGCAAATACAGTATATCCATCGGGTTCAATTGAACCTAATGCGTCGACCCATGAAAGTGATATTTGAAATGGAGTAATTGTTTCCACCTGAAAATTAGCAACATGCGCCGATGGTGCTGGTTTTGGCTCGGTTGTTCCAACTCCACTCAATTCAATTAAATTGTAGCAATGATCGGCATTCGAGTACTCATACACTGAAAATCTATATGATGTTAAATTCAGCAATCCAGTAACATCAACCGATGTGCCAGCTCCATCATAAATAACAAAGTTGCCATTTCCTATTTCACTACCTTCACCAAAAATTGCATTGGCTTCATAAATATTTCCTTTTGTAGGATCGATGTGTTCTGCATTGACATCACACGCTACAACTAAAACATTGTCGCCCCCATCAGGAGTGCCTCTATTCCACTCTACCGTCATTGAATTGAATGTTTGGTTTCCAACAACTAAGTTGGTTGCCTGACTTGCGGGCGGAGTACACGATGGAGTGCCTGTAATTGAAACGTCGTCAACTGCCCATCCGGCACCGACAGCGGCAGCATCGGAACCAAATCGAATACGGAATCGAAAATCTGGGTTTTCATTATAGTCTGACAAATCAACCGTAACTTGTGTCCAATTGAGAATGGAAGAAGGGCTCCATCCTAGTTCGCCACGCAACGGATTGCCCGAGCTCAGTGGTCCATGATACGGTAAACTTGTGGTTTCTTTTGTCCAGGTTGAACCATTATAGCATTCGATATATCCACCATCCCAATAGTTGCCACCACTCGCCAATTCTGCATTCATATAAATCCAGAACGTGAGTTCACAATTATCAAAACCATACAAACTAATTTTTGGCGAAATTAAATCATATATCGAACCTGTTTTATAATCACTGTTTCCATTGGTAACAAAACAAGTTCCACCACCTGTATGATCGCCGGCGGGAGTGGTTGGCGTAACATTAATCCAACTGTCGTTTCCAGTAATTCCATTCCAACAATTGTCCCCATCGTCAAAATTCATGAAGTATGGCAAAGTTATGCCCTCACAGGGATCAGCTTCCGTTTGCGCAGATGCTTCGGGCACCATACCACTCGTTTTATATGTTACATTTGAACCCGAATTTGTGTATGGAAATATTTTAAAATAATAAGTTGTAACACCAATCAAACTATCAAAAACTATGGTTTGTTCATTGGGTGAAACATTTTTTATTAATCGTGTATTTGCTTCCATAACACCATTTACTGGAGGTGTAATGTCGTTGAATCCAACAATAGAAGCCTTAACCAAATACCCATCGGGCACTACGCTACCAACCGCATCGTTCCAAGTTAATGGAATTACCGTTCCTGAGGGAGCTAACGCCATAAAGTTAGTGGGATATGCCGTTGGCGTACTTTTAATGGTGGTTTCGTTTGCATAAATACCTGCAGAATAATCGCCCGAAGGAAGTAAAGACCAAATTTTATAATAATAGGTTGTGTTTTCAGTAAGCGAGGCGTGAGTAAACGATGTTTCACTTCCATTGTGCAACACTATTCCGCCACCGGGAATTGCATCGTTAACATTATAGGTGGATTGATTTAGAGGATTTCCAAAAATACCATTGCTGCTCATGGCAAGGATAACATTGTTTTGATTTTCATTTTTACTCCACGACAATTCAACAGCGTTTGGATGGCTCGAAACAGCCGTAAAACTATGTGGCGAGGTGCCTGTTATCCCTGTAATAATCAGGGTGAAGTTCTGATTGCCAAACAGTTGACCCTTATGAGATACTTGTATTGTATAGCGTTTGCCGGCAATGGGATTGGCAACAATAATTTTCTCATATGGATCGACTAGATTATCGCCAGTTCCATTGGTTGTTATTGAAGTTAATCGAAAGGGAAAATAGGTATTTGTGGTTTCTAGAACCCGAACATCCAAATCGTTTACCAATGCAGGGGTCGTTGAATTTGCCACACCATTATTTATTTGTCCAGGAGCATCTGTCCATGATATTGAAACTTCGAGGTTGGTGCTTCCATCGGCCAAAACATCCATAAGATACGTTTGGTCTTGACTTAACGTTAATTCGTTGATTATAGAACCATTGTGCTTACTGGAAATAACCTCCGCTGCTCGTTTGGCATTTAATAATCCCCAACCATAAACAGCATCAGGACCACTTGGACCAACATCGTCGGCGGTATGTAGTGCCAATCCTTTTAATGTGGCAGCCCTCATAAAAGTTGCATTGATGTTGCTATAATGTTGTTGCAACAATAAAAGGGTGCCGCTAACATTTGGACTAGCCATCGAAGTTCCTGTTAATGAGCTATATGCACTATTCGAAGACTCTACGGTAGAGTATAAACTAGTTCCCTTTCCTGTAATATCGGGTTTAATCCGATAATCGTCGGTTGGACCTTGGCTGGACGACGAATTTATGCTTGCAGATATAAAATTCCCCGATGCATCGATTCCAATTTCACGTGCGTTGGCCACCACTATATTATTTTTAGAAGTTGCATGACTCGTTAATTTATCGTAACCTGAATTGCCATTCAAAGGATTTCCATTGGAACTATTGTCAGTACCATCATTTCCAGCAGCAACCACCATTAAATAATAGGGAGCATTGTACATTAATTCGTCCCAACATCTGGAGTCATCCAGATAGGCACCAAAATACCAATCCGGAACATCGGAAGCTCTCCATCCATAAGAGTGATTAGAGATTAACATCCCATTGGCGGCCTCCTCGGTTGCTTCCGCCAAATCGCTATTCCAATCAAAACCAACGGCGTGTGCTTGTGGGGCCATTCCTTTTGCTTCGGCTTGAACGCCCGATGCGATTATTGTTCCCGTTACGTGGGCTGAATGGTAATGAAGTGCTGTTGTGCCATCGCCAATGGAAAACCGAGTCTCGCCCCCAATTCCGTCGTACTCATTGTGCGTCGTTAGTGCTAATCCGCCATCCCAAACATGGGCAGTCATTCCCTGCCCTTCGAGATTCAATCCCGCAATTCCGCCATTGTGCAAAGTGTTAGCACGAGTTGCAATAGCAGCATATTTATTAAACGTGGTATAATATAATGGAGTACCTTCCTTAGAAATTTTCATTAGTTCAATTAACTGACCATCAACATCTTTACGGACTACCCAATTCTTTTCCGCAGCAATTTTAAGCGCATTTTGCTTTTCTTCTTTAAACCTTATTTCGGCATTTACCTTTAGGGTATTTAAACGCTCAACATTGGTTTTACTAATAATTATGTCTCTTTCGGATTTTGTTTGTGCATTCATCTGCATTGCACCAATAAACAAAAGAATAAAAAGAGGGGTGAAAAGATGTGTAGTTTTCCGTTTCATGGAGTTCCTTTTTAATGAAAAAATATGTTTGTCCTTCTTCAATTTTATTTACTTGCGAAAGTAAATGAAAATATCTTCAAATCAGTCATTCATTTTAAGGATATCTTAAAAATCGACGTTTTACACAAATCAAATCAAGTGGATTAATAAATAAAGTATGTTCATTTATAGATTATTATAATGCCAAAGAATCAATATAGTCCTATTTTAAAAAGTATTTAGTTATCCTTTTTGAATTCAATTCCTTTGCACACACTATCCCATTCAATAATAAGATTAGGTTTTTCAGCAACTTATAAAATCAACCATACTTTATAATTATTTGTTATTTATAGGTCGAATCAATGTTCAAAATGCATACCTTACAAAAAAAGATACCTGTATGGAGTCAATTCGTTTATTATTTTCAGAGGTTACCGTCAACGATTTAGAGAATATTCATCGGCTCTACTCCGCTCCGGAAGTCGATAAATACAACACTTTGGGAATACCGAAAGATATTGAGGATACAAAGAACTTGATTCGACGCATGGTAGGCTCCCAAAAAGCAACGCCACGCAATTCCCACAATTGGACACTAACCAATAAAGAGACCAATGAGTTTATTGGAATGGCAGGGCTTGCATTATCAAACAACATATTTAAACTGGGTGAGATATATTTCGAAATAATGCCCCATTTTTGGGGTAATGGATACGCAACAGAGGTGGCTAACAAACTCATTATCTTCGGGTTTGATAAATTCAAACTCCATAAAATTGAAGCGGGTGTTGCCACCGAAAATGTAGCATCGATTCGAGTTCTTGAAAAAGTGGGAATGCAACGCGAGGGTATACGCCGTAAGCTTCTTCCAATTCGCGGCGAATGGAA
>JAQVXQ010000098.1 GCA_028709085.1 Salinivirgaceae bacterium
TCCCTCGTTCCCAAATGTTATGTTGTAATTACCGGCGCCATTTCCAAAGTCCAACAGTTTCGACCAGTTGTTAAATGCTTTCCACTGAATCCAGGCGGTGTACGTAAAGCCTTGCGAGAAGTTGACATCCGCTCCAAAAGTGGGCAACATAACAAAGTCGTCGCCACCGTCGAAATCCAAGGCGTTGTTGGGCAGAGCCGATTGTGTTACTGTGATGACAGCCGGGTTGAAACTCCCCGATAACAAAATGGTGCCATAGCGTTGCGTAACTCCTTCGGGTAACGCTTCGGCGGTAACAATTATCCGGGCATTGCCTGTTCCGGAGGTTGTATTCATGCTTAACCACGACACGGTACTTGATGCATTCCAATTTACGTCGGTAGTAATGGAAAAATTGGCCCAGCTGTTTTCTTCGGCATCAATTTCCATGGTTGTTCTTGACAAAGTAATGGTAGCTACACTTTGGGTTACGGTTACGGTTTTGCTTTCGGCATTGGTTCCGGAAATGACCAATTCTGTAGTACGTGGGGAATCTTCGTCGTTTACCGATTCGGTAGTGAGCGTAATGGTTTCATTTCCTGTTCCCGAAACTGGGCTTACACTGAGCCAGTCAGCTGATTCTGCTATGCTCCACTCTGTATTTGAGGTTATGTTGACGGTGGTTGTACTTCCTGATGCACTGTTTAAAGAAACGTTTGAGTTGTTAACCTGAATCTGTCCATGTTGTTGAATTACAGTAACAGTGTCGTTCTCTACGTTCGTACCACTTATTACAAGTTGTGCAGTGCGTGTGTTATCTGAGGTGTTTGTTTCGTTGGCTGTCAGGGTTATGGAAGCGTAACCCATACCCGAAGTAGAGTTCAGGTCAAGCCAATCGGTATTGTTGGCTATAGTCCAGCTGGTGTTCGATGATATTGTAAAATTAGCAGTGCTACTACTTGCGCGTTCTATGCTTACTTCGGCTTGCGAAGCGGATAAATCGTACTGTAAGTCGTTGGTATTGAATCCTTCAACCCAGTTCGAAGCTGAGCCGGATAGTCCAAAATTCACGAGCGTACCGTTTATGGCATAGGCCGTTGAATCGGCAAGGGAAGTTACGCTGCTGTTATCGGCATCGGCAGTTCCCTGGTTAAATTTGTAATATCGTTCTAATCCGCTTTCGTTGCCAGCAAATGTTGCATTTAAAGATTGAACAATTTCAGTATGAGTGCGGACGGTACTCCACAAGCGAACCTCGTCAACCGCACCATTAAAGAACAAGTCGCCACTCGAACGGCGACCGAAATACATTGCTTCGCCTCCGGGGTAAAAAATACTAGCCGATGGAAGGATTAAACTGTAACATAAACTTCCATTCAAATAAATAGTCATTTTCTTTGTGGCATCATCGTAGCTTGCTGCAAGGTGTAACCATTGACCTGCCGAAACTGTTCTATTAGCACTGAGGTCTTTCCAATTACTACCATGGCGTATAGTGAATACCGGCATAGCATCTTCCTTTATATGCAATTCAAACCCTGTATTTGCTGCTGTTGACAGGGTTGATATAATTGCTTGATCCGTATTTAGCCTGTCTGGTTTTACCCAGACTTCAGCTGTGAAACTGGTGGCGGTAAAGTATGGGGAACTAACGTAATCGTCCGTCCCATCGAAATGCAGAGCATTGTTTTGCGCCCACGTGCTACCCAACAAGGTTAGCCAAAGAAGTAACGTGAGTAAAAATTTGTTTCTCATGTTTTGAATTGTTTTAGATTAAATTGGTTTATAATTAAGTGTTTACATTCTCTATTTCATCGCCAATATTGCTCAGGGCAGGATTTTGTTTCAAAATGTGGTGCATGACCGATTCTTTCGACAAATATTCGAGCATGTGTTTGTGCGCCAGCGCATCGAACGGATTGCTGAAACTACGGTAATATACCAGCCGTTCGTTCGGTGCCGGATTACAAATGCGTTTTGCAGCATCGAACGACGATCCAATGCGTATCTCTTTAGAAAGGGAGTTGTATAAAATATAGACCCATCCTTGCGGGGTTTTCTCCGTCAACGTGGTTCCGATTGTGTTGCTTTTGCTTGCCATAATTTCGAATTATGGTGCAATGGTAGGGCAAATAAAAACAATCCACGTCCCATGGGTGAAAAACGTAGTCCCACTGGTGTAAAATGTTGTAAATTAATAATTAACAGGGATTAATTTTTTGCTTTTTTGGGGAGTTAAAGACAAAAATTGTGGAATTTTGGAGGGGTTTTGGAGTGAAGGAAGATGTGTTTTTGGATTATTGAAAACATATTTGACTGGTAAAACAGATTAAATGCGTATTTTACTAATTATATATTGTTTAAGTGTGATGCTTTCCGACGAGATCCTTCGCTTCGCTCAGGATGACAATACAATTCGAGGAAAATTGGGAGGGAAAAGAAGGCGGCGAAGCAGCCTTCTTTTCCCTCCCTCCTCCAAACAATTGACTGTCATCCTGAGCGGAGGCAAGGAGCGAAGGATCTCGCAAGAGCGATAGGTTTCTTATTGGATAATCATGCTCTTCCCGATAAAAAATCGGGACATGTCGTGCATCTGTCTTTTTAGAAGTGGACGTTTAATCTGTATTTTTTATGAATATTGGAAAGATGCTGTTTGGCATCAAAATTTTCTGCCATTCCGCTATTTTCACCTTCAATTATTGCGTTTTTTAAAGTACCATCTTTTTCACCTTCTCCTTCGAAATGCTTCTGAACTCGGCAGGCGACATGCCGTAATAATCACGGAAAAGTCGATAGAAGGTGGAGCGGGAAGTAAAACCACAGTCGTCGCCCACTGCATCAACGGGCAAGTCGGGATTCTCAACAAGTACATTTCCGGCGTAGATCAATCTGACTCTGTTCAGATATTCCGAAACGGTCATTCCATGGGCACACTCTTTAATGGCATCGGCCAAGTATGTTACGTTGGTTCCTATTGCATCGGCCAGTTCTTTGCGTCCAAGTTTAGGGTTGATAAAGAGTTGTTTTTGTGTAAGTAGTTTGTTGAGCGACCGGAACAAAAGTTGCTCTTTACTCAGCGTGTTTTCGGGTGCTTGTTCGAGTGTTTTCTCTATCTTGATTTCGGCTTGCTGAGCGTTTTGAATCTTTTCATACAAAATTCGGTTTTTATGTCTGAGCCTTCGGGCATAGAACATGTAAACTAACAACAGCAACAATAAAAAGAGGCTGATTGCAATAAATGCAAATAATCGGGTTTCAGAAATCTTCTTTTCCAGTATCAGTTTGTCAACCTCATAAATAGTGCGCAACTCGTCTAACTGAGCGGCCATTTCAAGGTCACGTAGCGAATCTTTGGCGGGCATCACTTGTTCGTACAATAATGCTGACTCCATGCCTTTACCTGACTTCCGAAGAATTCGGGCTTTGCTTTCCAATGTAGTAAGTGCGCTAACGGTGTCCTCAAATTCGATCAAAATTTGATAGTTCGAATCGGCATAAGCCAACGCCTTTTCGTGTTGCCCCAAATGTTCGTAGAATCGACTTTGTATTTGCAAGAGCTTGAGTTGGGTGATTTTTTTTCGTCCCTTGACTGACTCTTCGGCCAAATTGAGGAAATATTTTGCCTGGTTTGTATCGCCGGTGTAAAGATGTCCCAATGTCAGCGCCAGATAGCAATACATGTATCGTCCGCTGAGTTGTGGGGTAATACCTCGCTTTTCGGCATTGTTTTTATAGGTATCAATGGTCTCTTTCCACTCTTTGGCTATAGCCAGGATTTTATCATATTTTTTTGTGGCGTCGAGGGTTTCGCAAAAAATATTGTAGGTGTTGAGTAACAGGCTAATATCCTCTTCCTTTTTTAATTGCTCAACAGCTTCTGTAAACGACTTCTCGGCCAAATCATACCGCTGTTGGGTTTGGTAAATCATTCCAAGGGCATGCGACGAAACGCCCAACCCGTAGCTGTTCTGGCGGTTTTTAGCATCGTTATACATTGCCTGTGCTTCGTTCAGAGCTGATTGAATTTTACCCAAGTAGAGAAAAAGCTCAATTTTTGCATCCCAACTGTTGTAGTAGTAGTCCCATTGCCCGTGTTTGGCCATGAATTCCAACTGAGCGGGCAAGTTATTGACAAGGCTGTCGGACATATCGTAATTGTAATAGCAAAGAACAAGTTTAGCCCGTGATTGTCCTTCAAAACTGGCATTTCCTTGTTTCCCGGCCTCGATTATTACATCGTAAAGAGCAGATATTTCGACATTTACATCGTTACCCCGTGCTGTAAGAGCATAAAGGTCGGTTAAGGCTTGCAGTTTTGCTTCACCTTGCAGGGTAGGAATAATTTCTCGTATTGAGTCTTGCGGATTTTTGGGTTGGCTCAAAGCGTAATCACTGTAAAGCGATATTAAAAACAGACAAGAAATGGAAAGTCGTAAAATTAATGAGTTCATAATTCAATATTTCTAGAAAATTAGGTGTGCAAATATACACAACCTGTGAAAATATCTTGAAATAAAAATTTACTTTTCTATTCAATTGTCGAATGATATATAATTCATCAGATAGGAAAATAATCAGTCATCCCAATAATTTAAAAGCAAGGACGCTAAGCGATGTTGTTTCTCTTTCGTGGATAACCCAAAAAGGGACAGTCCCAATGAGCCATCCCTTTCTCATAACTATTAACCAAAATTACTTGATTCATTGCTTAATAAACCTCAAATCCTTAATTCCATTTTCTACAATCCGAATGTGGAACATGCCGTTTTTGTAGTCAGTAAGGTTGAGTTTCAGCGTGGCGGTTTAGTAGCAACCATTTAACCTTCTAATTTTACAACCCGCTACCAAAGCTGTTGCCTTATAATTAGTGTTTTTTCATATTTTCCAAATTCTAGACCCGTCAAATCAATGAGATAATTGCAACAGTTATAAAATGCTCCTTCTCTTGGAGACCAAATATCATGTACCTGATAATTATCTTTTGATGCACCTTCCAAAATCCATTGAGATCCATCTTAGCCTTCTTCAACTATTTTAATACCATTTGGGAAATCCCAAAAATCACATTCTTCGATTAAATAAATAAAACGGTTCTATTCATCAAGTGTCAATTTCAATTTTTTATTAACTATTACCTCTCCCGGTTCATATTCGCCAATTCCATTTGTTATTTTATATGTCAGTGTAATAGAGTCATTTAGGTTTTCCATTCTAATCATAATTGGATTATGGTAACTTCTTAGCCTTGTAAAACAGAATGTTGTTTTATTGATCTTGCCATTAAACAAAATAGATTCATTCATAGCACTCAAATATTTTGAATGCCGTTCGTTTTTATTGTAGCTAAGCCTAATGGAATTATTCTCTGTAACCATAGGAAAGTAAAATAAAGAAACCATGCTACTTTCTTCCATTGAATCTTTTGTTTGTTGGCCATTTTGAAGGTTGACGATGCTTTTTTTTTGGTTTGCCCAAAAGAAAGAGTTGTTGTAAAGAAAGAAATAAAGATTATTAAAAAGTAGATTCTGTTTTTCATAGTTCCTTTTGAACAGCCTCTTATTTGTTATCAAAAAAAAGATAATTGATTCAATGTTGTATAACATAATATTTAGAGTATATTATCTCCATTTCATTTCAATATTCCTATATTTGTATTTACGATAAACCACTAAATATATTATCCTATGAAACAACTTTATATTTTTATTTCTGCACTTTTCTTGTTGTCGACAACTGTTTCGGCGCAAAAGAATATCGAATTTTACACTTTTGAAGAATCCGTTGAGACCTATACATCCGTTGCAGTAACTGGCAATACATTAATTCCCGCTGATTGGGACGACGGCGCAACCCCAGTAACCAACATTGGTTTCGATTTTGTGTATGGCGGAATTGTTTATACTCAATTCAGCGTAAATACCAATGGAACGGTGGCTTTAGGAGCAACAACAACCAGTTCGTCGTCCAATAATTTGGCCTCTACATCTGTTGTGAATCAGATTGCACCACTTTGGGACGATTTGCTTTTTCGTGCTTCGACTCCCGAAAAGGGGATTTTCTATCAATTGACAGGGGATGCCGGATCGCAAACGTTAATCATTGAATTTCAGAACGTTGGTCGGTATATGAATTCAGAAGAGGGAACCAGTACCGGAGCGGTTAGCTTTCAAGTGCAATTATTTGAAGCCAACAACACTGTTGCTATTGTTTACGGCGACATGAGTGGTGCTTCCGATTGGAGTGTGCATTTTAGTGGATCCATTGGAATTAATGCTGCGGTGGAAGGATCAACACAATTCATGAGCGTTACTCCCAATATTGACGGAGCTACCGTTTCAACCACGGAATCAAACAATACCGTAACGAAGGAGCAAATTTTGCAAATTGTAACGGGAAAAACATATACGTTTACTCCTCCCGTAGTGTCGGAAGATGTTGATATTGAGCTTTTTGCTATCACTGCGCCAAATAGTAATTTTCTTACTGATGCTGAAACGGTTTCAATAACCTTGAAAAACCTTGGCATTGAAATCACAGAGGGATTAACGTTAAAATACGATGTCGAGGAGGTAGAAACCGGATTGGCTGTTGGCTCAACGGTGTCGGAAGCGTATGCAAATTATCCAATTACTGTTCAGAGTTCCATTGATTTCAGTTTCGCACAAACCGTTGATTTAGTTGAGAATAAGGAGTATGAAATAACGGTAACTCTTGAGGTTGCTGACGATGTGAATTTGGAAAACAACCAGATGGTGAAAGTGGTAAAAGGCGTTGTTTTGGGCGATTTATTGTTCGATCAATCCCAATTTATTACACAAACCGGAGTTGGGGCAAATGGTGCCGATGTTAGTGCAGTTCAAACCAACTTGGGATTCACCGATTATGGCGTTAATGGCGACTGGGAAATGGGGTTTACAAACGCAGACAATTTCACCGTCCCCCACGGGGAAACATGGTATGTAAAAGGTTTTACGGTATATAGTTGGCAAACTGGATCAACCACCGAGTCAACCATGAATTTCCTTGATTTTAAGGTGTGGGATAAATCGCCCGATCATACGGATGCCCAACTGCTATACGATTTTTCGGATCAAAATATGTTAAGTGGCTCGCGTTGGTCAGGAATTTATCGCGTGGCAAATAGTAGTCTTACCAATGCTGAACGTCCAATTATGTATAGCGCATCAGTGCTCTCCGAACAACAAACCATGGTGTTTACTGCCGGAACTTATTGGATTGGATGGTCGGGACTGGGTTCTATGATTAATCAAGGAATTTATATTCCTCCCATTACCATTGTTGGCGAAACAACTACCGGCGATGCTTGGCATTTGGGTTATGCCGGTTGGGTGCCCTGGACCGACGATGGTACAGGAACTGTTCAAGGAATGCCTTTTGGTTTACATGGAAGCAAAACTACGGTTGGCATTAACGACATTGGATCGGGAATTCGAATGTATCCAAATCCGGTGTCCGATTTCTTGACAATAGAAATTGAAAAGTCAAGCCTTGTTTCCATCTATGATGTTGCAGGAATGAAGGTTAAGGAGCAGGCAGCGGACGGGATTCAACAAATTAATGTGGCGAACTTAAAAGCTGGATTATATATTGTGAAAATAATATTTGGCAATCGTGAATATATGCACAAGCTTATAAAGCACTAAGAGTTAGTTGCAAAAGTTTAATAACGATGCAGTTTATGGACCCTAGGTGGACATAAACTGCACGTTTTGTTTGTGATAAAAACTATAATAATTTTGATACGTCTGTTTAGTTGCGATTCAATATCTGGATTATCATGTAACGGAGTTGTATTGCTTTTCCGAATGAGGGTTGTTTTGGATGAAAATGACTCATTTGAGAATTTATTTCCATAACCAATTGCACTCCAAACATTAAATCGTAAATTTGTACTCTAAAAATAAATAGAAAATATTCTTTACTATGGGAAGAGCATTCGAATATAGACGTGCAGCGAAGGAGAAACGATGGGACAAAATGTCAAAAGTGTTTCCAAAGTTGGCAAAAGCAATTACTATTGCTGCAAAAGAGGGAGGAGCAGATCCGGATCTAAATGCAAAGTTGCGTACAGCAATTCACAGTGCCAAGGCTGAAAATATGCCTAAAGACAATATCGACGCTGCAATTAAGCGGGCAACTGCGAAAGAGTCGGAAAATTTTACGGAGATATTGTACGAAGGGAAAGGTCCTCACGGAGTTCTTGTTGTTGTAGAATGTGCTACCGACAATTCAACCCGCACCGTTGCTAACGTAAAAGCATATTTTAACAAAGCCGGAGGTGCTGTTGTGCCTACCGGATCGTTTGAGTTCATGTTTAGCCGTAAAGCCGTTTTTGAATTTGAGAAAACTGATGCAATTAATATCGAAGAGATTGAACTTGAATTAATTGATGCAGGACTTAATGAAATTGAAGAACACGAAGGTAAATACTATTTATATTCCGACTATACCAATTTTGGAACTATGACTAAAGCGTTGGATGCCTTGAGGATAGAGGTTGAGAAATCTTCGTTGCAACGAATTCCAAACACAACGGTTAGTTTTACCGACGAACAATTGGTTGATATTGAGAAAATGCTCGATAAGATCGAAGAAGACGACGATATTCAAGCTGTTTTTACAAACATTGCATAACATAAATCTGAAAATAAAAATAAAATGACAGATATAAAAAAACTAGAACAAATTGCAACGCAGGTTCGACGAGACATCGTCAGAATGGTACATGGAGTACAGTCAGGCCATCCGGGCGGTTCGTTGGGTTGCGCCGATTTTCTTACTGCTCTCTATTTTGAGATCATGGAACACAATCCTTCATATTTTGATATGAATGGAAAAGATCAAGACCTATTCTTCTTGTCAAATGGACACATATCCCCATTGTTTTACAGCGTTTTGGCGCGTAGCGGATACTTTGAGGTCAGTGAATTGGCATCATTCCGATTGCTAAATACCCGTCTTCAAGGACATCCGACACCACACGATGGATTGCCCGGAGTTAGAATCGCTTCTGGATCATTAGGGCAAGGACTTTCTGCCGCCTGTGGTGCTGCATTGGCAAAAAAACTGAATGGGGACACAAAATTGGTTTATACCCTCCATGGCGATGGCGAATTACAAGAAGGTCAAATCTGGGAAGCAGCAATGTTTGCAGCAGCTCGTAAAATCGACAATTTAATTGTAACCGTCGATTATAACGGTAAACAAATCGATGGTCCGGTTGATGAAGTTCTTTCATTGGGTAATTTAAAAGCCAAATGGGAAGCATTCGGTTTTGTTGTTGTCGAAATGGACGGAAACAAAATGGAAGAGGTAGTGAAGGGAATCCGTCATGCGCAAACTTTTACCGGAAAAGGAAAGCCGGTTTGTATTCTTATGCGTACTGAAATGGGAAATGGTGTTGATTTTATGATGCATACGCACAAATGGCACGGTTCTGCTCCAAACGATGAGCAATTAAAAAGTGCTTTGGATCAGCTTCCAGTAACACTGGGCGACTATTAAAAACTGTTATAAATTGTGTGACGTTTTGAAAAAATAGCATACATTTGTGAGCAACAATTCAGATAAAAAATGAAATCTATTAATAAAACATGGCTTTGGCACGTAAATTCTCTCACTCCACGAGGGCATTGACGTAGTCTATGCTGTTTTATATAGAAAATATATAGCCGTGGGAATTGTCTCACGGCTTTTTTTTTTGGGTTAAATTTGAACGAATGATTTTTTTGAAAAATAATATACGTTGTGGTTGGTGTTGGCGGGTGTTCCCGCCTAGTTATTATTTTGAGGAGTAAAGTTAAATAAACTTTCCCTTGCCGGTATTGCCTAATAATCACACTATTATTTAATCAAAAAAACATAGAATCATGGAAACGTTAACAAAAATTACATCACAAATATCAGTGCAACCTATTTCTGAAATGTTGAATCATGTCGGACATTATGGCGAGTTTGGTGGATCTTTTATTCCGCCAGTACTCGAACAACCACTGCAGAAACTGTCCGAATTTTTTGAGAAAGAATCAAAAACTGAATCTTTTAAACGCGAATTTATTCATTACTTAAAGACGTTTGTAGGCCGACCAACTCCACTTTATTATGCAACTCGGTTGAGTAATTACGTTGGAGCTCGGATTTATTTAAAACGCGAGGATTTAACCCACACCGGATCGCACAAAATAAACAATACCATTGGGCAAATCTTGCTTGCCAAAAGGATGGGAGCAACCGAGGTTATTGCGGAGACCGGAGCAGGACAACATGGTGTTGCAACCGCAACTGCAGCCGCTCTTTTTGGGATTCCGTGTAAAGTATTTATGGGTGCCATCGATATGGAGCGACAGGCATTGAATGTGCATCGAATGAAGATGTTGGGAGCGGAAGTTATTGCCACTGAAATGGGCTCAAAAACATTGAAAGATGCTGTCGATGCAGCTTTGGGATATTATATTGAGCACCCTGATTCGTATTACCTTTTAGGGTCGCATGTTGGGCCGCATCCTTATCCCCGAATGGTAGGTTATTTTCAAAGCGTTATTGGTAACGAAGCTCGACAACAGATTATTAGTGCGGAAGGAATTTTGCCCAGTTCAATTTTTGCTTGTATTGGCGGTGGTTCCAATGCCATTGGGCTCTTTTCGGGCTTTTTGAGCGATTCAAACACCAAAATATATGGCGCTGAGGGTGGGGGAGAACTGCTCCCTGGTAAGACAGCCGCAACATTAACGTTTGGCAAACCCTCTGTTTTTCAAGGAACAAATTCTTATTGCTTGGTCGATAGTGAGGGCGTAGCTGTAAATTCCTACTCCATTGCCGCCGGACTCGATTATCCAGGCATTAGTCCTCAGCATGCGTATTTAATGCAAACGGCTCGTGCCCAGTATATTCCTGTTTCCGACAATGAGGCTATTGGGGCATTCCGATTGCTCTCAAAGCTCGAAGGAATTGTTCCTGCCATTGAATCGAGTCATGCTGTGGCGTTGGCGGCGAAGATTTTAAAAAATAGTGGCGAACTTGCCATCATAAATCTATCGGGCCGTGGCGACAAGGATGTTGGACGAGTTGCTTTGTAGTTGTTGAATCACTATTTGCCATTTTTGAGGGTATTAGGAAACCTGCTAAGCGGTTCAAAACCGCTTAGCAGGTTTCTTTGGTGTGTTCGCAGTAGCGAGATGGTCCGCTGAGGCTCTCGACGGTTACTGAGGTTCTCGAAGTAACCTATTCAAATACCGGGTGGCATCATCGTACACTTCGAGAACCACAGTGTACGGCTAAGAGTGTCGCGGTAAGGATAGCAACAGTACTGTTGCGGTTAAACAGCCGATTTTATAATGTTTTTTCATGGGTTATTATGGTAAAGTTTAATGATTTTTGAAATATAAATAATTTCGGTTTCAGTAATTATTTTGACAAGATATATTCCCGGCAAAAAGCCATAGAGTGGTATTTCATTAATATTACTTAGTAGTTTGGCGGATGAAACTAGCTTTCCAGTAATATCAGTAATTAATATGGTTGGGTTTAATAATTGGCTTTCCGGTAAGGCGATAGTTAGTTTCTCAGTTGCCGGATTGGGATACATCGTAATATTCTGATGTTGTATTTCACTAATATCCAAGATGTGCGAAACATGAAATGTAACAGGTGTATTGTTTTGGTTATATATATACCTTTTCATTGTAAACACTATCCGCAAGTATAATAGTACTGACCCACCAAGTACCCACAGCATTCCAAAACCTTTTTGGACTTTGTAGCCAGTCTATTTCCAGCACCATTAATCCCTCTTCAACTATTATGAAATCTATTATTAGGAGAATGAACCGCCGCCGTAGGTGGCAAATAACGATAAAAAGGTTTCGCCACGAATGCACGAATGGTATTGATTATCAGAAATTAAAATCTACACATATGCCATATACGTAAATCATTACATTTCAATGGATTACATTAGTATTTATTGAATTATTACAAGGAGAATGAACCGCCGCCGTAGGTGGCAAATAGCGGTAGAAAAGGTTTACAATTATCCGCATAAAAAGAAACGTCCCACAGAAACAAGGTTTCTGTGGGACGTTTCTATTTTGGAAACCAAAGATTTTATTTCAATCCTCTTTGTTTTAGTAATGCTTCAATGGAAGGTTCTTTTCCACGGAATTTTAGATATTGTTCCATCCCTTCGCCCATGC
>JAQVXQ010000099.1 GCA_028709085.1 Salinivirgaceae bacterium
TTTCCATACATTAGTTTGGACAACTTTTGAACCCGAAATAAATTTGGGCTTATAAAGCTATAATTGTCAGGGTTTAATAAATCAATTTCAGTTGGATTAAAGCCTGTTTGCTCGTTTGGAAATACAAAATATTCGTTTTGTTTCATGCTGTACAAAAATTTCCAACCTTCATCCTGTTTGTAGGTTTTATCAATTATGGGTAACCCTTGGTTTACTCTGGTTACTACCTCAAAAAAGGAGACAACTACATCTTGTAAATTTCCTGCACCATCGCGATACAAGGCAACATGATGGTTATTTCCAGTGCTTACAAAATCGACGGGTTGCTTTTTGCCGTCGCTACTTAGAATGTAATCTCCGTTCTTGTCTATTTTGTCGTGTAATGCAATGACGTTACTAACTCCGGTAATGGTTACCCGCTTTATTTGAATCCCTTTCTCTTTATTGATCCAGATGGGATTTTCTTCTAAGTTTGCAAATGCTTTTTTTGGTTCGCCATTATATTCTATTAGTCTGTTTTCAAGAATTTTCCGAATATGCAGATCAACAACTTTATCAATTTTTAGGTCAGGAGTTATCTCTTTGCGAATTGTATATATATTTTCTAACGAAACAAGTTTAACTTTTTCGGGGACTTGTTGTGTGTGCAATTCGTCTAACCAAATGGGATTTTTTGTCAGGCTATTTTTGCCCGCAAACGCTTTTTTAGGATCGTTGTCGAACGCTACCAATCGTTGCAACAACGCTTCTCGGTGGTTTTTCTTGGCAACTTTTTGTATTTGTTCCACAGTAAACGAAGCATTAACCTTTTCCAATTTGGTTACGTATTGCATCGAACTGCCATATATTGTTTCTTGGTGTAATTGACCGCGTGGTGTCAATTGCGCTTTTTTATGTACACCCTCTTTTTTCTTGGTGGTGTTAATATTTATGGTTGTTACTTTATTTTTGGCTTTAATGGAAATAAGTGTATTTTCAAGATGTTTTTTAGCTTCGGCACGGAACTCGTCTAAGGGCATTGGAGGTTTAAATTTCAATTTTCCTTTATCGTCACGGTAAAGATTCTTTTGTTCTATTCCGTAAATAGAGCCTGCTTTATTACTACGAGCATTCATATTATTCAAATACTGTATGTGACCTCGTTTTGTGAAAGCAATGGTTAGCGCATCCATGGCATGGTGTCGATGATCGTTACGTTTTGTCCAATCTTTGATGCGCTTTATTCTTTGTCCATCTCTGTTTTCAATAATCCGAGTCATTCCAAGTTTATCGTATTTATCCCAATTTAGCTCTTGCATTACATCAATAAGTTGCCAATCCTGACGTAATCTATCGGTAATTGATCCTGTTGTTACAACTACTTCTTTCACTAACTCTTCCAACATATTTTTGGCTTTTTTTGCAATATATTGGGTATCACGTAAATCACGTTCAATAAAATCACTGGGAATTTCAGAACCCTTCATCCGCAACTTTTTAACTTTTGTTTTCTTAGTGCTATCGTTTTTAAACAGATGTTCAATTCTTTGCAGATATTCGTTTATCCCATCTGCTCCATATTTGGCTTCAACATAATCATAGGCTGTTTCGTTGCCTTTTTCAATATTTGCCTCGCGTTTTTCGAGTGTTTTATTGGAAAAGGAGTCATCAAAAAGACGTGATTGCGGTATAATGTGTTCAATATCAAACTCTTTACTAAACACCATATTTTTAGGAATATAGGTGTTCGAGTATAAGGTTTTGAACCCGTTATCTTTTATTTCCATATAGAGTTTATAGCGAATAATATCGTTCCGGCTAATATGGCTAAGTCCAAATTCGGCATGTAAAATTTTCCGATACTCCTCATGATCTGCAGTTGATTTATTAATTGCTTTAGTAAGATCTTCACGCTGTTTTGCATTTTTCTTCAACTCACGTGCTAATTCAACTCTTATTTCATCGGGTTTACCGTATGCATCAATAGAAGCATTAATTACATTTATCATTTGGTTTAGGATTTTCTCAACCACTGGATTTCGTAAGCTGTTTTTAGGTAGTATGTCAAGTTTTTCCTTTAACTCTTTACTGTCTATCTCTTCCCGAGTTAGCGAACTCTTGGAGTGTCGATAGTCAGCATGCACACACGCTTCATCGTATTGTAAGCCCTCTTTTAAATGGGGCAATATTTTTCGTATTGCTTTTGTGCTTAAATTGCCGTAGTCGTCTTCAAATGTAGTATTTGCAATAATGGCTGCATATTCTTTTTCAATACCCACTAACTCCGATATTTTGTTTATCAATTTCTCATTTCCTGTTTTGGAATCGTCCCCTTCGAATGAATAAAGCAAATGCCATAGTCGAAATAGTGCTTGATTTTCAAATTCTTTCCCTTCCAGATCTGAATTGAAGTTGAGGATATCCGCATTGTAACCAAATCCGTCAAAAATCCCACTCACTAATTCCGAAATTTCGTTCGCATTCATTTTATTGAATGCATGTTTTCCGTGTCCAGATAACTCAATAATAGTTAGATATTTTTCATAAAGTGCGGCTAGTGTCCTATTCCCTTCGACCTTTTCAAAATTCATATCCAATTCATTGGGGTACTGGAACAGAATTTTAAGTGCTGCCGCTTTACTTAAATCTCTCTTTATATTAAGTTCGGCAAATAGGATCTCCTTTTCTTCTTGATCAAGATACCGTTCAGCATGCGTTGCGGATTCAATAACCTTTAAATTATTCAAGTTTTGCCATATGCGAAACTCTTGAAATAAAGGGGAAGATTTTGGACAAACTCTCATTCCGGTAGTTTTCCATTTTTTCTTCCCATCAATTACAACTTCCATTTTTTTACTTTCGAATTCACAAAAGCTAATGAGTCCTTTTTGGCTTTTGAGTCGTCTTTGGTAGAAAATAATAATGTCGCGGATTTCGCCTTTCAATTCGGAAGTAAGCACCGTATGATACTTTACTTGTGTTTCCCAAATGGTATTGAACTCGTCTAAATAATCCTGACGATAGAATACCCTGTTTTTCAGTCTAAAATGAGGGTTTTTATCCAAATTTTGCATTAAATATTGTCCAACGGTTTGTCTATTAAAGTACAACTCTTTGCTTCGATCACTGATTGCACCTAAATAACCACTTGAATTCGTAATTGTGCCATTAATATCGCTAATTACAAAAGCAAGTTCCTCTTTGGTTATTTGTTTTGATAAAGCATCAACTCTCCATTTGTATGATTGTAATCTTTTGTCTTTATCCTTATTTTCAGCCGTATAGATGCCATACTTAGCAAGAAATATTTTAGTTGTATTTATTTTCCCCTTGTCAACTATCTGTGTTTTAAAATCATCTGTTAATATTTCAGGATGAAATTGCTCTTGGAAATTCCAAATTGTGTCCAATTCATTTTGTAAGTCGGAGCGATAGAAATCTGGAATATATTTTTTTCCTGCCTTCAGAATTTGTAAAACAAGTTGACCTGGGGTTAAGTTTTCCTCATAGAGTTTTTTCGCAACCTCCATTCCATCAATTAATTGACCATCCTCTTCCGTAGAATTTATTTTACGACTGCTTTTGTAACCTCGCTTTTTATTAATCATCAGTAAAACACGAGCAAACTCTGTGAGAGTGATTTCTGCAGTGGCGGCTTTTGCTCTTAGGCGATATGTTTGGAATGTGGTTTCGTTGCCATGTTCTGACAAAATTAGATTCTCTGTAATAAATCCATTTTGCTGCAATATCTCTATTAGGTTCTCTCTTCGTAGTTTGTATCGCTGCAAATTTCTTCTCTTGCTTCTATTCGAAGTACGATCAGCATTAGTTGTAATACTCTTGCCTTTTTCAAAATTCGTGATTTCATCAATACTTAGGGGATTTACGCGCACGCCAAGCTTAATTATTTCAGACTTCTCATTGTCATTTTCTGCTTCATTTACCAAAGCCCAACCAATTGAAGTTGTTCCAAGATCAAGACCTAAGATTTTTTTCATAATATTTGGATTTAATAATCTTTCTACTTAAATTTGTGGTACAATTTGTAGCAATTCACAATAAGGATTATTCCGTTGTGAAAACATCAAAGGCGGCGTAAGTCGCTTTTTTTTGTCTTTTACAATATGTACAATTAACAATTCCAGGGTTTTCTTCTCTCTTTTGCAATATTCAAAACAATTCATAAATATATAGATTTTTACGAAACGTTGTCCTTTTTTGTAACAATACTTGTGGTTGTATTCCCTTTTTTATAGACCGTTGGGCAAATATGGGGGTAACGCCAGTGTTTTACAGCATTTTATTTTGCCAAAGCCATACGAATACTCCAGATGTTAATATGGGTAAAAAATGTATTTTTCATGTGTCAAATAGGCTTTGCTAAAAGCAATACACACGATTTTTCAAAGAATAGTGCGACTTGTAATTTAGTCAATAGCGCTGATATACAAGACAGTAAACCTATATTTGTGTAATATATACAAATATAGGTTTACAACTGTTAGACGTGTTTACGATGGAGAACTCAATATTGATCCCGCTTTCCTGTGCATGGCAACGTAAAGTCAAAATCCGTTTCTTAGCTAAACGACTTTGATTAATATATTGATAACGAATTTTTTACTGGAGAAGTAATTTCCTAATTATGTTTGAGTTGTAGTTTATTTGTAATCTCTTTTTCCGATTTCACGGCCTGGATTTCAAACGATGTGAACATGGATAATATCTTAGCGCCCGCTAAAATTATGGTGGAATCGGAGATTAACCAAATTTTACCAATCTTGGATTTTAATTCCTTCATGGCATTTTGCCAAAGTATTCGAGCCATGGGTTCATAACCTGTCATTTCCATACAATTCCACACATGCGGAGGGCTGATGTTGCTCTTTTCGAGGTGATTTTTCCAAAGCACAATAGCCTTGGCGGCATCCTTTTCCAATAATTTTCCTTTGAAAGTGAAATAAATAAACTCGCTTCCGTTGATTTTTTTAACTTCAATTATTGGGTTTTGATTTGTCGTTTTCATTATGATTTTTCTATTATTAAATTATTTGTTTAAAATGAAAATCAAACACCATTAATATTGTGCATGATTTTTCAATCCGTTACTATCAAAGGGATCGCATGCGCAAAATGTAAGCCAAACCGTTCTTATACCAATGTGAAAGGTTTATTTATACAATGAAACGTATTACTTGTCTCATCAAAATCAATTGGCAAACAACAAAACTTACAAAATAGTTTTCACAACGTTTAAAGTCCCCGTTCGTATTGCCTATTTTGAGTGGGCTGGATGTGGGTTTTAATCTGTTGGGTGGCATGGGAATTACCACTCAGATGTTGTTTAAAAAGAGCAATCAAAGTGGGTTTGTTTACGGCAAGAATGGTTTCAGTTTTAATATCGGTTAGGTCGATGAAGAAACTTGAAAAATGGTCAGCAACATCGGCAACCACATTGATGTTGAGCATATTGGTAGCACTGAAAATCCGATGGTAATTTCCCTTCGATTTCTCAACCATGAACCGCTCCCCTTTCAGATTGGTAAGGGTGGCGATTTTTTCACAATGCGGAATGCAACGTTGATCCATGGTGTTTTTTTCGCATCCAGTTACTTGATAGAACAAGCATTGCCGGCTCGTCATGAGCATCATGGGCTGATAGATGGTGTAATATAAACTGAAATCGTTCGGTTTTCGAATCTGCCGTATCTGCCTCTGGTTTATTTCGTTGGAGAGGAATGCACCATGGCAGTTAAAATGCTCTTTTAAACACAATAAGCTGTATGAATTTGAGATATTTAGGCATGGTCCGGCAATCCATGAAATCCCCATTTTATGGGCTTCAAATGCTATTCCTGTGTTATTAGTGACCATGGTTTTTGGTTGCAATTGTTCCAGAAATTCAAGGGCTGCAAGGTAATCGTCGCCAATGAGAATGGAAGGAAACCAAGGTATTAGGTTGCTGTTTTCGTTAAAAAATTGGATCATCTGCGCTTGTTGGTCTTTAAAACCAGTGGGAAGTTGAAAGTAGATGTCCACAGCATTATCGCGGCAAATTTCGATATCCGTTGGTGATGATATAATCACTGAAAGCGTTGGGTTTTGATGTTGGGGTCCATCTCTATGTAGCACAGGAAGTTCCACCGGTGCAATCATCTCCTTGGAGTCATTTAGAATAAACAACACACGTTTTTTAAGGGAATTGAGCTCTTTAAACGGTAGAAAAAGATTACTACTGAGCGCAAACTCCATGGTTTGAATAAAATAATCCGTTTCGTCGATGATTTTTAGTCGGCTGAGCAACATTTCGGGATTCAGAGCTTCGGAGCCTTTGTCGGCTAAGCTGACTTTGGAGCGCACCTCAAAAGTGGTTTCCAAACTTTTCAACGATATTACCAACGGTGCTCCACACTGTCCAGTAATGCTAATTTGCAATGGGATTTTAGCAATACTGAATTGGTTAATTTGGTCTTGTACAAACCTTCGGATTGCCTCTTTCTCCTCGCAAAGGCGCACTTGTTGATTCGCCATTTCTTGCTCCGTTAAACCATTGCTCCCTTGCGCAATATGCTCTAATATATTGCTTTTGGGATTGTCGATAAACATATCGGCACTGATTTTCCCCATTAAAAAACCGTTGGTAAAATCACGGTTAAAGACCTTATAAAGAGCACTATTATCGTCGCTAAGCGTATTGGTATCGTAAAATTGGGTAATCTGCTTTCTCCAAGCATTTACAACGCCATAAACATATTCAAACTCCTTAATTCGACCCTCAATTTTGAGCGAAGCGACTCCGGCATCGTACAATTCCCGTAGGTCAAAAAAGGCGGAATTATCTTTCAGATTCAACGGAAACTCATTCCCAGCAGGGGTTGTCACATATTGGTCGCGACAGGGTTGACTGCATCGTCCTCGATTGCCTGAGTTTGCGCCATTGGCTGCGCTCATATAACAGAGTCCCGAAAAAGAGAGACAATACGAACCATGAACAAAAACCTCGGACAAAATCTGATGCTTCAATCCCACGGCGGTCAGTGCTTTGACCTCCTCAATATTCAGTTCTCGCGACAAATTTATCCGTTCGACATTCAGTTTGTTTAAAAACAGAATCTGCCCTTCGTTGTGAGTCGTTAATTGTGTGGAGGCGTGTATTTTAAGGGTTTTAAAATATTTGGAGACAATATACAAAAGTCCCAAATCCTGAACTATAATTCCATCTATGTTGGTATTTACCAATCGATTCAGAAGTTTTATAACCGCCGGAATTTCACTATCTAAGACAATGATATTGAGGGTTATAAATACTTGACATTGATTCTTGTGCGCCAATCGCAAAATGCCCTGAAGATCTTCAAAACGAATGTTTGTGGCTCTATTTCTAGCATTAAACTTACTCAGACCACAGTAAATGGCATCGGCGCCGGCAAGAATAGCCGATTTTATGGAATCAACATCTCCACCGGGGGCTAAAAGTTCTATCTTTCGTTTCATTTTCGTAATAAGTGAAGCAACTGATTCACGGATTCAATGTCCGTAAAAAAGGACTCAAAAGTAGTTATTTCAATACGCCTTCTGCGCTATTTGTGGGGGGAAATATTTTTCGAGATATCGAAGGGTTGAAATATTGAACCGAAAGATTCTAAAATATTGGTGCTGACCAACCGGCTATCACCAATTAAAACTTGACTTTTATACAACAGTTCGGTAAATATTTGTGTGGTTTATTGACATTCAATGGTTTCAGTTTATCATGTGCATATAGATTCAAATTCCTGATAATCAATACAATTCGTGCATTCGTGGCAAGAAAATAAGGAACTATTGCATTAAGTGATTTATAAACTGTGGGCTTCTTCTCACCGGTACTATTTAATCGTAATTTTTAGTTCCTCAATGTCCAAACATCTATGCTGATTACTTTGATCGTTAAAAGAGAGTTCAATTACATTGGTTTTATTCAACATTAGAGTCACATTAAGGATGGTGTGATTAGAAAGGTCGTTTTTAACGCTGTTTTCAGCATTTGAGGTTTGAATAATCAGTTTCTTATGGTTAACTCGGATTTGTAACGGCTGCTTGTTTTTGCTCAAATACGCCAGATTTACTTCAAATAACTCCTTAGTGTTCCCAGCTAAATGCCATCGATTTTTAATCACAGTGGATTTTGTGGAGTAGTAATCGTGTCCGCTAAAACTGTGAAGTTTTATTGCATTTTCGGATGTTAATACAAACGCGCCCTCTGTGTCTGGATAAACTGCATTTTCAGGCGTATATAGCAGCTCATGGTCATTTTCCAGAACGATAACAGTGGCGTATTTATCTCTATTTATAAGGGTTGTTAAGTCAACCTCTAGCCCTACTTTGTTGGTTGAGTTTTGAAATACAACGGTGGAATCGGTCAAAAGATAGGCTCGTTGAATCGTGGAATTGAAACCGTTAATGGTTAGTATATTGTTTTCAGGATAGTTGGTAATATGCAGATAGATTTTTCCTTCGCATGCCGTTGTAAAACCCCAGTTTTGGGGATCAATTGGAGTAGCGGTTGTTCCATATATCGCCTCACCGTTTTGATGTAGCCATGTGCCAATTTCCTCGATTACTTGTTGTTCGAAAGGCACAATTGTTCCATCTCCTTTGGGACCAATATTGAGTAAATAGTTGCCCCCCAAGCTTACAACAGTGATTAAATCGTGGATCTTCTCCCCAATTTTATCCTCAACATTTGGTCTCTCCTGCCAAGAGCGGTAGCTCCAAGTTTCACGAAACATGGAAGCCGGAGTTTGCCAAGGAACGCCCATTTTAAAATTGGGTTTATGATTATCGCCCATGACAACAAAATCGCCCTGATCGTTCCATAACCTTCCACTAATGAGGCAATTGGGTTGCAGTTTTTTTACAAGTGTGGCTATTTCTTTACTCTGATTAAATGTTGGAGCGCCCATGTCGAACCAAATTTCCGAAATCTCGCCATAGTTCGTCAACAGTTCTTCAACCTGATTCAAATTATAAGTATGATGCAAAGGAGGTATCGAGTCGGAATTGCGGACGGATACAAAAGGTGCTGCTGCTTCGTAATCCCAGTCAATGAGCGAAAAATAAACGCCAAATTTGAGATTATGACGTTAGCATGCCGCTGACAAATCAGCAAGAACATCCTTTTTGTATGGCGTTGCATCGACCACATCGAAGGTTGTATATTTGGAATCGAACATACAAAAGCCATCATGATGCTTTGCAGTTATAACAATGGATTTCATTCCCGCTTTCTTGGCCAATAAAGCAACCGAATCGGCATCCCAAAGCGTTGGATTAAATTGATCGGCCAATTTTCGATATTCGGCGGTTGATATTTTTGCATGCCCCTTTATCTGCTCACTGTAGCCACTGATTTTCTGACCGTTCCAAACCCCGGCGGGAATGGAATAAAGTCCCCAATGGATAAACATGGAAAACTTTTGATTTTCCCAGTTGGTGATCGCCACAAGGTTATCTTTACTCTTTGTTTGTTCCGATTTTGAGTTATTCATGGTACAGGAGGTTATTGATAGACAAAAACATCCCATTATTATAAATTTGGACACCAATTTTACACTCATTATTTTTGTTTTTTAATACATCCAATAACCTAAGGTACAGATTATTGTTCGAATTTCAGGATAATTTACATGCTATTTTTCAGATAGGCGTAGGTGTGAATTGGATAATCCTCATTTTATCTGGTTTATATGCGCCTTTTACTATTTCGTTTTCTAAATCACAAAAGCCACAACGACGCTATGGAGAAATAAATTAGAACTCCACAAATATCAGCTATTGAGGTAATTAGAGGAGCACTCGCTGTTGCCGGGTCAATTTTTAGCTTTGTGAAAATAAAAGGCAGTAGTAGTCCAATTAAACTACCCGTAAGTACAATCAAAATCATGGATACGGAGACTACAAGGATTATTTCAGGCGCTCTAAAACTGGCAATAAGAGCGGCGCCCATAGCCATTGTAACGCCTAATAGTACCGAAACGATCAACTCCTTCCCGATTAATTTATGCCAGTCGGATAACTTCACATCCCCAACTGCCAAAGAGCGAATCATTAAAGTGGCCGACTGTGCACCTGCGTTTCCGCCACTGTCAATTAAAAGGGGCAAAAAGAAAACCAACGATACCATGGATTGAATTACCTCTTCGAAACTTGAAATTGCCGAACCGGAAAAGACATTCATAAAAACCAACGCCAGTAACCAAAAAATACGATTTTTGTACAAATTAAAAACACGAGCTCGCAATGGATCCGTAATTGCGGAGTGCAGGGAACCAAATTTCTGAAAATCTTCGGTTGACTCCTCCTCTTCCACGTCCATGATATCATCGACTGTAACAATGCCTATTAACACTCCTTCGGCATTAATAACGGGCAGGGCAACTCGGTCGTAATCCCGAAATGTTTTTACGGCAACTTCCTGATCATCAGATGCATTGAGAGCTATAAAATGAAAGTCCATCAACTCTTCAATTTTCTGATTTGGAGAGGCAAGCAGAATTTCTTTGATTTTTATATCGTCAATTAATTTCCACTCTGTATCGACAATGTATATGACGTTTAGCGTTTCCGAATCTTTTCCGTATGTCCGAATATGCTCAAAGGTAGAGGTAATTGTGTCGGTAGGTTTAACTGCGACATACTCCGGGGTCATCAGCCGTCCGATACTGTTTTCGGGATAACCCAGAAGTTGAACTGCAATTTTGCGCTCTTCAGGAGAAAGAAGTTGAATTAATCGTTGCGTAATTTTACCAGGGAGCTCTTCAAAAAAAGCGGTTCTATCATCGGGCTCAAGGTCATTAATTAAATTGGAAAGTTTTCGTCCATTTTGGACCAATCCTTCAATAATTTGCTCTTGTTTTGAGAAAGAAAGAAGTTGAAAAACCTCTTTGGAAAGTTTTCTGTTTATTAATCTAAAAAGAATAACTTCGTCGCCCTCAGATACATCTTCTATAAGCCTTGCCAGCTGAACAGCATCCAATTCATTTGCGAAGTCCTTTAACTCTTTCCACTCCTTATTTTTAATAAGTTCGCGGAAATTGGTATCAATTTCAACCATATTAATGTCTCTCCTAACTTTTTATTCTGCAAGGAGACACTAAGTTCCTTACAGAGATTTAAACTCTTTCAACTTATTATAATACGGGTCTTCGTCCATTATCATTAAGTTTACATTACTTTAATTTACGAAAGTAATATTTTTTTTTAGAGACTCATAAGTTTTAAGGAATTTGGCTGATTCTTTTTTTTGATGTCCTATCCTACAATCTGCCAAAAACAGTGATGGTCAAGGGGATAATTGTTGAAGGGTCGATTTGTTGAGTCGTTGAGTCGCATCGAATTTTCAAGGATCACGACACCACCATGTGGTAGCCGCAAACCAAAAAAATTCGTCGGAACCGAATCTTTATGAGCGTTTCAGTTGGTTCGATTTTCACCAAACAAGAATAGGAATTTAACGATAGGCGGCGCGGTTAATATCATTTACCGTTTTTAAAACTATGGGAGGATTCAAATACTTTGCAAGGAATGCGTAGATTTTTAACCGAGTTTGTTTAGCGTGCATGGTATCCATTCTGTCGAACGAATGTCCGCCGGGTATATCCTTAAATATCTCATAATCAAACTTTTTACCCTCAGCCTTCAACGATTTTATCAAGTGTTCGACCTCCAGTACATCTACGTCGTCGTCGTTGGTGTTGGTGTGAATAAGCAATGGCGTTTGCAGTTTACGGGCATTCCAAGCAGGCGATCTACGTTTATACTCCTCGATATTCTCGTGCACTGTTTTCCCGATGTGATAATCGGCCGAGTAAAGCTCCAGATAGTCGCTTTCCATATACCCCATTCGAGCTATTAAATCAGAAACGGGAACTCCGGCAAAAACGCACTTATAATCCTTTGGATATTCAAAAACATTCATCAACGAAATCAAACCTCCATGACTCCAGCCCAATATCCCCACACGGTTTTTATCAATAAACTCGTAGTGTTCAATCATATAGTTGCGGCTGGCGTAGGTGTCCTGAATTTCGAGTCCGCCATAATCAATTTGCTCATAAAGAGCTCGTCCGTATCCCGTACTGCCTCTATATTCAGGCGCAACAACGATA
>JAQVXQ010000100.1 GCA_028709085.1 Salinivirgaceae bacterium
GCCGATAATGTTAAGGCACGAGTTTTGGACAGTCAATTATCAAACAAATACCGTACAACCGATAATAAAGAAACGGTTACAGCACAAACATCAATATATCGTTTTTTAGAACAGATGAACCACGAAATCCCGAACACCCAAAAAGATGATTAACATATATAGTTATGGCGCAATCGACATTGGATCAAATGCTATACGCTTGATTATAACCAATATATACCAATTTGAGACAAAAACACAATATAAAAAGCTAACGCTCGTAAGAGTACCTATCCGATTGGGCGAAGATGTATTTACACTTGGCAAAATATCAAACGAAAAACAAACCCTACTCCTTGATGCGCTCACCGGATTTTCGTACTTATTGAAAGCATATCAAATTAAAGAGTTTCGTGCTTGTGCCACCAGTGCTATGCGCGAAGCATCGAATAGCGCCGAGATTATAAATCTAATCCGCAAATCAACAGGAATTAATATTGAGATCATATCGGGAAAAGAAGAGGCCTATTTAATTCAAACTGGGGGCATTGCCGATATCATGGATAATAATAACACATACCTATATGTGGACGTTGGTGGAGGAAGCACGGAGATTATTTTGTATTCGAATCGCAAAAAAATAACATCTAATTCATTTCCCATTGGAACGGTTAGGTTGCTTTCAAAAACAGTTGCTCCGGATATTGAATCCAAAATGAAACAATGGTTGAATGAGACACTGAAAGAGTATCCAAACATCACCATTATTGCTTCGGGAGGAAACATCAATAAATTTCAAAAGTTAATTAACAACAAAGAGGGCAAGCTCATTAAGGCAAAGCAAATAAAAAAAACACGCGATTATCTTGCAGAATTAAGCATCGAAGAGAGATTATCCATTCTTGGTCTTAGTTCGCATAGAGCCGACGTTATTGTTCCCGCGCTTGATATATTCTATTCTATTATTAAAACGGTGAAAGCGAAGGAGATTCTAGTTCCAAAAATTGGATTGGGCGATGGAATCATTAGAGCGTTGCACCGAAAACACATTGAAACAATAATACAACATGCAAAAACGACATAAAGACAGACGACAATACTTTGAAGAACAATCCATTACAACCGAAAAGTATGTCATTCCATTTATCGAAAAATCGATACCCATAACCAAAAACACCTTGGTGTTGGAAATTGGATGTGGCGAAGGAGGGAATTTATTCCCTTTTATCGAGAAGGGTTGCATAGTCACGGGGGTGGATATGAATGCAAACAAAATAAAGAACGCCAACCTTTTTTATGCCAACTATACGGAAACAAACAAACCAACCTTCGTTTTAACTGACATTTACGACTGGGAAACGGATCAAAAATTTGATGTAATAATGTTGCGCGATGTACTGGAGCATATTCACAACCAAGAAAAATTTCTAAAATTCGTGAAAAAGTTTTTAAAACCCGATGGAAAACTTTTCTTAGGATTTCCACCATGGCAAAATCCCTATGGAGGACATCAGCAAATGTTTGACTCAACAATTGCCCGTCTCCCATTTATCCATCTACTGCCAACAAAACTGTACACCTGGATTCTAAGAAAGTTAAAAGAGAGCGAAAAAGAGATTGAAGCGATTGTTGAAATAAAAGAGACCCGAATCACCATCGAGCGATTCTATAAAATTATTCGTGATCAGAATTATACAATTTCAAACTCAACATTCTACTTTATAAACCCCAACTATGAGATAAAATTTGGGTTAAAACCCCGAAAACAGTTGCGAATAATAACCAAGATTCCGTGGTTAAGGAACCTCTTGATCACCACCTGTTATGTTACCTTAGAAACTCGAACTAAACAAACTAAAAATGAATAAAATCATCCTATTGTTTATCATTAATTTTGTTTTATCGCTATCTGGGATTGCACAAAACCTTCAAATTCATTACGACGGCACAAAAGGCAGCAATAGCGAAACCAAACGTGGATACATAACCACTACCTTTGAAATGTTTAAACCCGACTCCCTTGGATCAACGTTCTGTTTTATGGATATTGACTTTAATGGTCCAAGAAATGAACCCAGTTTGGCCTATTTTGAAATCTCTCGCAACATTGCATTTAAAGCAATTCCATTCGAATTCCATTTTGAATATAATGGGGGATTATTATTCAACAATAAAAACTCTAATTTTGGATTAAACTTTCCACACGTAGCCATTGTAGGGATTTCGAAAAATATTTTTATTGGAAAAAGTATGGTAAGCAAATACATTGGATATCGATACGACGACAGTTCTATAAAACATAACGACGTACAGTGGACGATAATTTACACTGTTCCCATAAAAAACAATAAAATAACTATAACCGGTTTTATTGATTTCTGGACGCATGATAAACCCAATACCAATTCGAGCACTCCGGAGAAACAAATTGTTTTCATGATGGAACCGCAAATCTGGTACAATCTATCACCGAAATTTGCCGTTGGTAGTGAAATTGAAGTATCAAAAAACTTTCTTCCCGTTTCAAACAATTTTGAATTCTTCCCAACTGTAGCACTAAAGTACACATTCTAAAGCTATGATTCTCAATCAAGAAACAAAAATATATCACTACAAGTCGCTTACTGATCTTGGAATAATTAATGGCACAACAACTCGCAATTCTTTAAACTATGATGACTTTAATTTAAGTTCTAAGATTCCAGATTTGGAGCGAAAAGAGGGATGCAGATCTCATTTATCGAAGGTGGTTTTTAATAAAATGCCAATCGTATTTCCAAAACAGACATCATCCGATAGCATATGGATAGCAGGGAATGACAAAGAACCCGTCGTTGAGGCCGATGCAATAATTACACGCAATAAAAACATTGCAATCGGAATTTTAACGGCCGATTGTGTGCCAATTATTCTTTACGACATTGAAAATCAGGCATTAGCCTTAGTACATGCTGGATGGAGAGGCGCTGCCGCCAATTTAGTTGCAAAAACGATAACCTTACTGCACAACACTTTCAACACAAATCCGCAAAACCTTTACGCCACAATTGGTCCCGCAATTAGTATGAAAAACTACGAAGTAGGCGAAGAAGTGGCGCAATTATTCATGAACAACAACTATCCAAATCATGTAATCACCCCAAACGAAAATCAAAAATATATGTTAGACCTTTGGGGTGCAACTCATTTTCAAATGACAGAGGCGGGAGTTTTGGAAGACAAAATTGAAATGGCAAATATATGCACCTACGACTCCGCTTTATTTTACTCGGCTCGAAGAGACGGTATTCAAACAGGCCGATTTGCAACCATAGCAGCACTACCATACAAAACGTGAAAATTCTAAACCAAAGACGAGTTTTGTTGTTTCTTTTTTAGAACAATGAATAATTAATCTCATAAAAACACAAAACTATGTTAGTTGGTAAAAAAGCACCCAAAGTCAAAAGTAAAGCCGTTTTAAACGGAAATACCATTACAGAAGATTTCACGTTGGATCAATTTATTGGTAAAAAGAATGTAGTTTTCTTTTTCTATCCAGCCGATTTCACCTTTGTTTGTCCCACAGAATTAATCGCTTTTCAAGATCGGATTTCCGAATTTAAGCAACGAGACACCGAAATTGTTGCTTGTAGTACCGATTCAGAATTCTCGCATTGGAAATGGCTTCAAACAGAACGAAATCAAGGTGGAATTAAAGGAGTAACCTATCCTCTGGTGGCCGATTCGGCAAATACGATCGCCGAAAACTATGGCGTTCTGGCAGGAAGATATGAATACACCGATGAAGGAGAGGTGTTTTTCTCTGGCGAAGCCAAAGCATACAGAGGTCTTTTCCTTATCGATAAAGAAGGGGTTGTGCGACACGTAACTGTAAACGATATGCCGCTGGGACGAAGCGTTGACGAAGTATTGCGAATAATTGATGCATTGCAATATTTTGAAACTAACGGAGATGTATGTCCAGCCAACTGGCACAAAGGAGATGAAGGAGTAAAACCTACGCAGGCTGGAATTTCCGAATATCTAGCAAAGAAATAGTAAGAACAGCAGATCAAAGTCTGCTTCAAACGACGGCAATAGCTACGTGAACATAAAAATGGAGCTATCTACTTTAGAGGAAGTCTATTGAAATTGAATCCTAAATTCAATCAATAATGGCTTCCTCTATTTTTTCACAACAACTCGTAAAAACCAATCGAACTCTTATAAATAAAGGAATTTGACGAAAGTCAATTTCACAACATCTTTTGCAATAATTTGAAAAAAACTATATACCTTTGTGAAGGAGTTGAAAACCCAGTAACAAGCTGATTAACAATGCAATTAAACGACACTGTTGAGAAAATAAAAACCGATTTCTCAATATTAAATTTTATACAAATTATCATTCTTTCCATAATTCCGTCCGTGTTTAAAAATTCGTGTTTAACAGCATGTTTTTTCGGTCACTCTACACCTAGGCTTCTCAAACAAAACATAAGGCTGTACAACAATTATATCCATGGAATTGGAACGTTGATTCAAAGAATAACGTCCTTGGTTAGAAACAACAAACAGCCCTACAACATGCTATATCAAAAATTAAATAATAACCTTTTATACATTTCACAATGATAATACTCGTATTAAATTGCGGTAGCTCATCGATTAAATATCAGCTACTAAACATGGCAAGCAACGAACTGCTTGCCAAAGGTCTTGTGGATCGCATTGGCATTCAGGACAGTGTGATTAAACACAAAACCGAAGACGGAAGAGAACACAAAGAAGTATGTGCCATTCCCAATCACACAAAAGGAATCGATTTGATTTTAAACGCATTGGTTAGCCCTGAGCATGGCGTTATTAAAAACGTTAACGAGATTAATGCAGTAGGTCATCGTGTTGCTCATGGTGGCGAATCGTTCACAAAAAGTGCTCTTGTTACCGACCACGTTAAGAAAGAAATTGAGAAATGTATTGAGTTAGCACCCTTACACAATACAGCAAACTTGTTGGGAATAACCTCCATGGAAGTTGTCCTTCCTGGAATTAAGCAAGTGGCTGTATTTGACACCTCTTTCCACCAAACCATGCCCGAGGCGTCGTATCTATTCGCAATTCCCTACGAATATTATGACAAATATAAAATCCGCAGATATGGATTTCACGGAACAAGCCATAAATTTGTAGCTCAAAAATGTTGCGAACAAGCCGGGGTTGATTTCGAGAAAGTAAACATTATAACCTGTCACCTTGGAAACGGAGCTTCCATAGCTGCAATCAAAAAAGGCAAATCAATTGACACATCGATGGGATTCACCCCTGTTGATGGACTAATGATGGGAACTCGCTCAGGAGCAATTGATCCAGGAGTGCTTCTATTTCTAGCCGAGAAAGAGAACTTAAGCATCAAAGAGGTAAACGATGTAATCAACAAAAAAAGTGGAGTATTAGGAATTTCTCAAGTATCATCGGATATGAGAGATGTTGAAGAAGCAGCTGAAAAAGGAAATAAAAAAGCCCAACTGGCTGTTGATATGTACGCATACCGCGTTCGTAAATTTATTGGAGCCTATGCTGCTGGCATGGGTGGTGTTGACTTCATTGTTTTTACAGGCGGAATTGGGGAAAACGATTACGGCTTGCGTCAACAAGTATGTGAAGAATTAGGATTCCTAGGCGTTGACTTCGATACCAACAAAAATAATAACTTACGAGGCATAGACTCTGAAATTACAAAACCAGGATCAAAAACAAAAGTGTTCTTAATTACAACCAACGAAGAACTCGTGATTGCAACCGACACTAAACGAATTGTATCCGAACTTAAATAGTCTTTACAAGCAAATGTCAAATTACTCAAAAAGTGTTTATTTTCAACATTCGTGATTCGCTCGCTTATTTCTGCGTTATTCACGTTTTTGAAAGTTTACGATAAGAATACGGGACAAGCTTTGTCGGTGGTGATTTTTTATCAAAAACAGAAAAACAGAGTGTTTTCTTGCTGACAATAAATAGAATAGATTTTAACTTAAAAAAAACGATAATGATTACCAAATTAGACCAAATGTTTACAGCCCTACAGGGCAAAACAAAAAAGAAAATTGTTGCAGTGTGGGCAAATGACTCACACACAATTGAAGCTGTAAGCAATGCTGTTGACAAAAACATTGTTGAAGGTATTTTAGTAGGCGATAAAAATGAGATTGAAAAAACATGTAAGGCTGAAAAAATTGACATCAATAAATTCACTGTAATTCATGCCAATACAGATGTAGAAGCAGCGAATATGGCCGTGAAGATGGTTGCCGAGAAAAAAGGCGACATCTTGATGAAAGGACTTCTCAGCACCGATAAATACATGCGAGCCATTCTTAACAAAGAAGCAGGACTACTTCCTCCCAAAGCTGTACTATCGCACATTACAGTAATTGAAAATGCAAACTATCACAAACTAATGATTGTTGGAGACGTAGCTGTGATTCCAAATCCAGATATCAACCAAAAAATTGCAATCACAAACTACCTTATTTTTACCGCAAAATCGTTGGGCATCGAAAGACCAAAAGTAGCAATCATTGGTGCATCTGAGCAAGTATCACCCAATATTGAATCGTCGGTACACGCCACAATCATCAGCAAAATGGGTGATCGTGGACAAATTGCAGGTGCAATTATCGAAGGACCTTTGGCATTAGACCTTGCGATTGATAAAGAGTCGGCAACAATCAAAAAAATAGATAGCGAAGTTGCTGGAGATGCAGACTGCCTGTTATTTCCAAATATTGAAGCAGGTAATGTGTTCTACAAAACAAACACAAAACTTTGCGGTACAGAATTAGGTGCAGTAGTGTGTGGCGCTAAAGTTCCATGTGTATTATCGTCACGTGGCGACACATCGTTAACAAAACTATACTCCATAGCATTAGCCGCTTTGATGGCCAAATAAATAATTAACGCTGTCAATAATCGTATAATCTGGGAGTCCTACAAAACATCCAATAATCGATATTGACAGCGTTTCTTTTTAACCTAAATCAAACAAAATGGAACCGATTACAAAACTTAGCCAAATTGTTGACCATCTGCTCGATAAGCAAATAAAAAAAAGAGTAGCTGTTGCCTGTGCTCAAGATCAGAATACAATAGGAGCACTCGCTCAAGCAGTTGAAAACGGATTTGCTGAAGCGATAATGATTGGAGACCAAACTCAAATTGAACGCATTGCAACATTGGAGGGAATTGATCCCACAATTTTCACCATCATTCATCTTCCAAACATGGTGGATGCCACTTTAAAAGCGGTTGAAATGGTTCGAAACAATGAGGCGGATGTCCTTATGAAAGGTCTTGTTGGAACCGATAAATTTCTAAAAGCGGTACTCGACAAACAAAAAGGATTACTCCCCGAAAAAGCGGTCATGAGCTATGTAGCAGCAATAGAATTACCAAAATATCACAAACTTCTTTTTGTGACAGACACGGCCGTAATTCCCTATCCAGATTTAAAGCAAAAATCAGCAATGTTAAAATATTCGATCGATATGGCACATAAATTTGGGATAGAAACGCCCAAAGTTGCATTGATCGGATCGGCCGAGAAGGTGTCCCCAAGTCAACAATACACCGTCGATTATGCCATGATGTGCAAAATGGTGGAGAGAGGACAACTTCCAAAATGTATTATTGATGGACCACTCGACGTCTTTCTGGCGTGTGATCCTAAAAGTGTGGAAATAAAAGGGGTTCCCACACCAGTTAATGGCGACGCCGATGTGCTTCTTTTCCCTTCCTTAGAATCGTGTAACAGTTTTTATAAAGGATTAATGCTCTTTGGAGAAGGCGAATTAGCCGGATTAATTCAAGGAACCATTAAACCCGTGGTGGTAATGTCGAGAAGTGAAAGTTCAACGTCAAAATTTTACTGTGTTGCCTTGGCATGTCTCATGGCATAAAACAAAGTAATCATTTAAAAACAAAATATCTAAATATCAAAACTATGGAATACAATCGCATTTTAGCAATCAATCCGGGTTCTACATCCACAAAAATTGCAGTTTATGAGAACGATAAAAACATTTTCTTAAAAACACTACGTCATCCATCGGAAATAATTGCGAAATACTCCAATATTATCGACCAATTTGATTTTAGGAAAGAGGTTATAATTGAAGAGTTAAAAGCTGCAGACATCGATATTACAACCTTAAAAGCCGTTGTGGGACGCGGAGGTTTACTAAAACCGGTTGAAGGAGGCGTTTATGAGGTTAACAAGAAAATGATGGACGATCTTCACTCTGGCACCTATGGTGAACATGCCAGCAACTTAGGTGCACTAATTGCCTTTAATATTGCGCAAACAATAAAAGGTTCGCGAGCCTTTATTGCCGATCCAGTAGTTGTAGATGAGCTTATTGATGTAGCACGAATAGCAGGTCATCCCCTATTCGAACGTCGTTCAATTTTCCATGCCTTGAATCAAAAAGCAATTGGACGATCACATGCAAAAACAATTAACAAAAAATATGAAGAGTGTAATTTAATTATTGCCCATTTAGGAGGAGGAGTTTCTGTTGGTGCTCATCAAAATGGACATGTAATTGATGTAAACAACGCTCTCGACGGCGAAGGACCATTCTCTCCAGAACGATCAGGCACTCTACCAGCAGGAGCACTAGCCAAGGTTTGTTTCAGCGGAGATTACACCCTTGAGCAAATTAAAAAAATGATCACTGGCAAAGGAGGTTTAGTAGCTTATTTAGAGACCAACGATGCCCATGAAGTGGAAAAAGCAGCCAGCGCCGGCGACAAAAAAGCAAAGTTAATTCAAGATGCAATGGCGTACCAAATTGGCAAATCTATCGGTGAAATGGCAACCGTTTTAAAGGGCAAGGTCGATAGTATTATCCTCACTGGTGGCATTGCTCACAACCAAGATTTAGTTGCTTATGTTCGCAGCATGGTCGAATTTATTGCTCCTATGGTAGTTTATCCCGGAGAAGATGAAATGAAAGCCCTAGCTGACAATGGATTAATGGCTATTTCAAATGAAATAGAAATAAAAAAATACAAATAAAATACAATTAGATTAAATAGATTTCAAAAATCTAACCCTTAAATAAAAAAAGCTCGTTTAATAACGAGCTTTTTTTATTGCAACAGATTGCCGTGCTGCGCTATCAACGACATGTTTTGTAAAGTGCTGAAATAGAGGATATATAGGTTAAAGCCAAATAGATTATTTTTCAATAACTACGGTCTGAATACCGTAGCTAGTAATGAGTAACTAGACTGGACTTTAGTCCAACATTCCCCTAATGTCATTACACATTACGGATTTTTTGAAAAAAAATCTTTCCACTCGCAATGACGAAGTAAACCGAGATGAAATCGTCATTGCGAGGGCAGTTTTGCCCGTGGCAATCTACGGAAATGAACAGAGAAAAATCCTTTTTAATTTGACTAGATTCTTCGCTACGTTCCTTCGCTCAGAAAGACATTTCATGGTTTGAGAAGTTAGGAAGAAAATGAGAAAGACGGCTTCGCCGTCTTTCTCATTTTCTTCCTCCTCTTTCCGCGCAATACGCTGTCATTCTGAACGAAGTGAAGAGTCTAGTTTCGCTAAAGGGATGTTTTTTTTAGCAACCTTGGGATACGGGCATTTCGAGAGCCTCAATGAGCGTTTCGAGAATACTTCGAAAACCTCAGCAACCGCCTCAATGACCAATCGCAGCATTCGCAATAACAAAATAATCCGTACTACTAAAACAATGGTGGTGGTAGCTTTAATGAAAAAAGAGGGCTGCCAAATGGCAGCCCTCTTTTCATTGTGCTAATACATCAAGTTATTGCTTAATAAAGCGATGAATTGTTGTATTAGAAGTTCCAATTAATCGTATGTAATATGAACCAGAGCTCATGTAACTTACGTCAAATGTAATAATTGCATCTTCTACATTTGTAGAATTAATTAACGTACCATTACTGTTATAGATTTCAGCTATAACTTGCTCATTATTTCCACGCTCAATTGTTAAGATATCAACAACTGGGTTAGGATATAGTTTCACAAGATTAGCAGCTACATCATCCATACCAACAAGTAAGTTAACTGCAACTGGCAAGTTCGCTCCATTAACAATAAATGAGCCGTTCGCTGCTTGATATCCATCTTTAGTTACGATGTACGTATAATTTCCATCAACCATTGTGAATACGGCAACACCGCTTGCATTTGTTGTCTTTTCGGTAGTTCCAACTTTAATTTTAGCACCTGCTACAACAGCTCCACTACTTTTCACAGTAAATGTTACATCGTACTCAGGTTCTACAATTTCAAAAGGAATCGTTACGATTTCCGAAGCACCAGTTTCATAAACACGTTGAACTCCAGCTATATAGTTTCCAGCAGCAAGTTCTGTGAATTCAAAACTAGTTGCGGTAACATTCTGAGCATAAGGAGTTGTCATGTCATCAAGGTAAATTTTATAGTCAACAAATCCTTTTGCAGATCTATTGCTAACTACTTCCACTGAACCATCGCGACTGAAAGTACGCTCCGAAACAACAGAAGAATTACTAGATGCTTTGCTTACAAATTGAAGATCATTGAATGAAATTACATTTTTACCGTTGCCAATTGTGATGTGGTCAATAAACCATGTGAACCATAATCCTTGTCCATCACCATCAACACCTTGCCAAGCCAACTTAATATCTTGACCTTGGTATGCAGATAAAGCAACAGTAACTTCTTCGTAATCAGCAGCTGCAGCATCTACGGCATCCCAAATAGGAGTCCAAGTAGTTCCACCATCGGTAGAAACTTTAACATAATAATGATCTCCGTTTGTGCTTCCAATAGCACCTGAATACGACCAGAAAGTAAGATCAGCACCAGTAGGTACATTGAAAGAAGGTGTAATTAACCATTCGTCCTGAGCAGAATATTCCCACATCAAGAAAGCTTGGAAAGTTCCATCGACAGGAGCAACATCGCCAGTACTAAACGTTATCGTTTCTGCTTGTGCCCAGGTAACCGAATTCGTATTGTCTAAAGTCCAACCTGTTGGAGGAACAGCCTCTTCAAAACTCTCAGTGAATACTCCACCAGAAGAAGCATCATAAGTTATGGTGGCAGTAAAGCCATCCACAACAACCTCTAAACCTTCAGGAGCTACGATAGTTTCAATCATCACAACTGCTTCTGCAACCGCTGCATCGGCAACAGCTACGGTACCTGTTATCTCATTGTATTCTGCATGTGTAACAGTATATGGATATGAACCATTAATTAAATCGATGGTAGCAACTCCGCTGACATTCGTAGTGATAACTTCACTATTAATTGCAATAGAAGCACCTTCGATTGCTGTACCTAAATTGTTTTTAACAGTGAAGGTAACATTATAACTACTTGGTAACACTTGAACGTCAACGTTCGCATTAACCGTTTCGTAGTTTACAGCATCGGTTGGCGTAAATACAACAACTGCACTATAAGGTCCAATTGCAGTAGGAATCGTTGATGGAGTTGCGAAAGCAAATGTTCCTGCAACAGCACCAGCATATCCTTGAGCAACACCTCCTGTTAATGTTGAAGCAGATAATGCTTCGCCAAAAAGAATACTACTTGCTACAGGAAGAGTTGTAACTGTTGGTGTAGTTTTCACCACATTAATTGCTACAAAATCCGCCTCTGCCGTAACTACTCTATTGTAGTTGTTAGCCATAGTTGGTCTAAATGTGACACTATATGTGTGTCCTCCTAAAGTAGGAACTTCAGTAGCAACAGTGAAGGCAAAAGTACCTGCAACGTCAGCAACACCACCAGTTAATATTGAAACAGAAAGAGCCTGTCCGAAGAAAATATCAGATGCGGTTGGCCATGTAGTTACAATAGGATTGGCTTTATTAACCACAACGCTTATTGATACCGGTAATGTAGTATAATTAGCAATATCGGTAGGAGTAAATGTTGCGGCAAAGTTTGCAGTACCAGCGTTTGGCATGGTTGTAGGAACATCGAATGCAATTAAACCTTCAATAGCACCTGCAATACCATTAATAACACCACACTAAATAACAGC
>JAQVXQ010000244.1 GCA_028709085.1 Salinivirgaceae bacterium
TTTTTTATCCAGAAATTGCTCGCGATTACATTTCAAGTTTGGCTCGTAACTACACCATTAACGATATTGATGCTATATTGGAAATGCAGAAAAACCAATATTTCGAATCAATCAATGATACGAATCCATATCAATTTTTCGACACCGAATGGATTATAACTAAAATTTGGTACGAATGGGTCTATAAAGTTTTGCCCATCAATTTTAGCGAAGTAATAGATCAACTGGAGTACGATTTTTATCTCCTCTGTGCGCCCGACATTGCTTGGATTCCCGATTCGGTTCGAGAAAATGGAGGCGATGCTCGAAAGCAATTGTTCTCCGTTTATGAAAAGGAGCTACAGTTCTTTAATCGACCCTATGGTATTGTTCAGGGATATGGCGAAAGTAGAACCCAATCGGCAATATTAATAGTTAACGAGTTTATACATCGATAGTGTATGTCAAATGCCCCATTGAAATTTCCCCATCAAGATGAATTTATGGCTTTTTTGTTGCTCGACAAAGGCTTGTCGGAGAATTCCATTGAGGCGTATAACTCCGATGTGGTCAAATTGCACACCTTTTTATTGGGCATAAAGGCCAATTATACGGTGGAGTGGATTACCACTTTTCATTTAATGGAGTTTTTGGTTTATGTGGCAGAATTGGGATTGTCGGCAACATCACAAGCACGTATCTTAAGCGGAATAAAGGCGTGGTTTAAATTCATGAACTACATGGATATTATGGAAAGCAATCCCGCCGAATTACTTGAAACACCCCGAATGACTCGAAAATTACCCGTGGTATTAACCGTGGAGGAGATCAACAGCATGATTGCGGAAATTGATCTGAGTTCAGAAACTGGGCAACGAAATAAGGCCATAATTGAGATGCTTTATGGCTCCGGATTGCGCGTTAGTGAGCTCACAACGCTTCGGTTGTCGAATGTCTATTTCGACGAGGAGTATATCCGTGTTATTGGGAAAGGGAATTCTGAACGATTAATTCCCATCAGTGGAGAGTCCATAAAACAGATGCAACTCTATATTCAATTCGATCGAAAGCAGTTGGATATAAAAAAAGGGGAGGAGGATTATCTTTTTTTAAATCGCCGTGGACATCATTTAACGCGAGCCATGATATTTACGATAATCAAAAGATTGGCTGAAGCAGCGGGAATCAACAAGGAGATAAGTCCACACACGTTTCGTCATACTTTTGCCACCCATTTGGTCGAAAATGGTGCCGATTTGCGTGTTGTCCAAGAGATGTTGGGACACAAATCGATTCTTACCACCGAAATATATACGCACATCGACAATGCTTATTTGCGGCAATCGATCATCGATTTCCATCCGTGGGGAAAGCGAAAATCTGTCAAAAACAATAGTGAAAATAAATAAAACCTTATTCCCCTGTTTTTTCTTCTCTGTCATGCGTGAAACGAAGGTTCTTTCCAGACGAAAAAGTATGCTGAATTATTATGTCACTCCGAGATTGCTATTTCACTAACCACAATTATGGGTAGCGGATATGGTATTGAAATCAAAACATTTTTTCATGGCAACAGATTTCCTCAGGCTGCGCCTTCGCAATGATGCACTCTACTGTAATTTAAAACGAAAAAATACAACCTCCAACAAACACCCTCGTCGTAGGCAAAGAGCGATAGAAAACAGATTGGTAACAATTTGACGAGCACGCCATAGGTGTGCAACAAACAAAGCCTAAAACATTATCATTATGTACCTACGGAGCGTAGGATTCATTTCAATTGACAATTTCTACCGCTATTTACCACCTACGGCGGCGGATTTTTATTCATGGCAATTTGTTCTGTTTTTCAATCTCTTCCTCTAAAACACTAAGCACCCTGTAATTATACACTAACCCTTGCTATCACTGCTTTTCTGCCTTTTTTATTCGATAATATCCGCCGTTGTGCTTTTAGAATTAAGACAATATAAAGAAAAAATAAAAATGTTTGCATATCCATTCATTGTTTTACATTTGCATTGTTTTGCAAACTAAAACTGGCCATTTTGTGATTTGCAACTCAATAGATGTTTAACAATTAAAGACAAAACGTATGAAACGAAAACGCATTTGTTTACTTCTGGCATCCGGGTTATTGCTGATGAGCCATAACCTGTTGAGCCAAAAATATCAACAAGAACCCCCAAACCTGGAGAGCCGATTCCTTGAATTTATTAAGGATAACCGTGTTGAAAATCCAAAATCCGGACCCTACATTCCATTATTGGACACTGCAAAAATATGGAATGAAGCTATGAGAATTGAATTTGGATATATCGCAACAACCACCAGACATACGGGTTCAGCGACCGATACATTAATTTACAATGACACCACTTACTCAATACTCTTTAATGATATTTTTGTAGCCATGGCACTAAGAGAGGATACAACAGAAAGAAAAGTTTATTCTCGAGATTACTATTATACAGGCTGGGGTCAGGAACAATTACTGTATGACTTTGGAATAGAGGTTGGAGACACTATGCCGAATTCAACATCCGTATTAGACTCCATTGTTCAAACCAATTTCTTTGGTCTAATACGTAATGTATTCTTTTTTCATGGATTGAGTGATCCCGAAAACATACCTTATTACAAATATTGGATTGAGGGAATTGGTTCGCTTGCAGGTTTGCTACGTCCTAATTTTGTCCCCGGTCTGTATGACACGGGACAATCCGAGCTTTCTGTGTCTTTCATAGTAATGAACAAGTATATCAATCCTACTGGGCAAGTGTTTATGGTTGCAATTTTGAATACTTTGATACGGATCCTCCGTCCCTACAAGAGGCATGGTGCACTCCCGACACAATCGAAAATGCTGAAGTGGCAAATGTTTTTATTCGTGCA
>JAQVXQ010000009.1 GCA_028709085.1 Salinivirgaceae bacterium
TAGAAGAAATAACCTCTTCTTTATATAATAATCCAGTAAGTAAACCTTTTGGTATAGAATTAGTCTATGTCCTTGTTCAAATAACCTTAAAAACCATTTACATGTTTAGATTAAAGTTCCCATTACTATTCGCCTCCTTATTAATTGCGTTGGGCGCACTTGCTCAACCCCAAAAAGGAGAAGCCAGAAATCCAGAAATGAAATTCTACATTCGTGGTAGTATTATAGAATCGACAGGAAACCACGCCGTTGAATATGCTAGCATCGTTTTGTATCGACAAAAAGACAGCTCCATGGTAGGCGGGACAATAACTGATGTTGAGGGAAAATATGAAATTGAACTTTCACGTCCCGGGCAATATACAATGATTGTTCAATTTATTGGGTTTGAAAAATATACGCTGAATGGAATAATGGTAAATCCTCAAAATCCCACCGTAAATTTAAAGCCAATTACTATAAATCCATCGGCAATAATGCTTCAAGAAACCGTTATTTCGGACAGGCGAAATGAGATCATTTACAAGATCGACCGCAAAGTAATTCAAGTTGCCGGCAACCCCAATGCAGTTGGAAATAGTGCTGTTGAAGTGTTAGAAGCAACCCCTGGTATTGAGGTTGACGATGAAGGAAATGTATTGTTGCGTGGAAGCGAAAACTTTACGGTTTTAATTAACGGAAAACCCAGTGTTTTATCAGGAAACGATGCCTTGCAACAAATTCCTGCCTCAAGTATCGAAAGCATAGAACTAATTACCAACCCATCGGCACGATACGATCCCGATGGATTAACTGGAATAGTGAATGTTATTCTAAAAGAAGAACAAAAAGCGGGAATCAACGGACTAATTGATGTAAGTGTTGGAAATAGAGATCAATATAACGGTTCCTTAATTCTGAATTATCGCAAATCAACACACTCAATAACAGTAGGTTATGACTTCAATCAAAGGACACATGGCGGATTAAGCACTGCAGAACGAAACACCTATATAAACAATGACACCATACAAAGAACCGAAAATGGAGACCGATATCGCCGTCGTTCAGGTCACAACTTCCGTTTAGGATACGATGTTAATTTGACAAAAAAAACCTCGTTTGGCATAAACGGTTTATATAGAACTGCCAACAACAAATCCTATTTCGAAAATGAGCAAACAATTATTCGTTCATCAACTCAAAATATTGAAAATCAAATCACAAAGTCGGACGGATATGGGAGCAACAACAATTACGACGTAAACGCCACCCTACTCCATAAATTTGATAATGACGGACATGAACTTCAGGTTATGGCTACAATGAATGGTAATAACTTTTCGTCACAAAATAGAAATTATCACGAAACGTTACCGTATTGGGATATTAAAGAATGGTTCGACACCTCGAAAACCGTTGAAAATTATCAAACAATACAAATCGATTATTCGAAACCATTGGGTTTAATTAAATTTGAAACGGGGCTAAAATCACGTTTTCGGGACGTTGACTTTTCAACAATAGACACACTTAATCCATTTCAAACACCTGGAAGCGGAAACAATCACTTTTTATATAATGACGCCATTCATGCGGCTTATATAATGGGGAGCAGCAAAATTGAAGAGTGGGAATTTCAACTGGGATTACGTGCCGAATATTTCAAAATTGAAACCCATCAAATATCCAACGAATTAAAAAACACCAAAGAAGACATTGCTCTTTTCCCAACATTACATATTAGCCGGTCAGTGGGAAACAATAAATTTATGGCTGGATATAGTCGAAGAGTTAATCGACCCCATATTCGATTCATCAATCCGTACGAAGAGTTTAACGATGCTTATAACGTATCGAGCGGAAATCCAGACCTAGATCCGGAATATAGTCATTCGGTGGAAGGGAATTATTTACGCTATTTTGGTAAATCCACCGCTGGAGCAACCATATTTTATCGACAAACCGACAATAGCATCAGTCGTGTTCGACGATTGTATAACACAACTGAAAACACGGGTATTATGCTAAACACATTTGACAACCTCAATAAACAAGCATCGCTTGGTATTGAAGCCAACTTTCGACACTCAGTAACCAATTGGTTGCAGGTTGACGGGAACTACTCGTTTTTCCAATATCGTTTACGTGGCGAAACCAATGGAGAGAATATTGATACAGAAAGTCTCAACCACAATTTTAGATTAAACACCATATGGCGACTTGGAAAAAACATAACTCTTACAGGCAATGGAATGTATTATTCACCATCAGCAACAGCACAAGGAACACGGGGTTCTTTTTTCATGACAGGATTCAGTTATCGACACAAAGTGTTGGATCAGAGAGGAACAATAACCTTAACAGTACGCAATCCGATTGGAAAATTCAAGTGGGATTTTAAATCAAAAGGCACAAACTTCGACGATCATTTTACCCGTCAACCCTACACTCCGACGATAATGCTCGGATTTAATTATCGATTAAATGATGGTATTAAGAAAGGTCGTAACGGTGGAGAAAGAACCGAAGATTTCTCATCCGAAATGGAAGAGTAAAGATTGAAATATACTAATGTAAGCGTCTTAATAATAGGAATATAAAACCATTATTAAGACGCTTTTTTTTTGGGAATAAGGAAACAAAGGAGCTTAAAATTTTTTAAATCGAAATATAATTCAATCCGTTATGTTATTGCACATACTGAATTAAAAAAACCTTCGTTTCAATGCCAATATAAAGTTTGACTATTTCAAATTTTGTATTGAGAAACTTCAAGCTTCTATAATATTTATTAACCATAAGACCGAATATATAATACAATGGATTTTACTATCTTTGTGCATAAAATTTATTCAAAACAGCATTAAAAAATCGACAAAAAAATCTTTATGACAACTAACAATCCCTCAAAACAAGCACTAATACAAAACATTTTAATTGGTGTACTAATTATTTTAGTCGGTGTTATGGGTATTCTCTATTTTGTTGAGAAAAAGAAAAACATTCAACAAGTTGAAGTAAACGAAGATCTTAACTATGCTAAAGATAGTATTGAGAATCGTTTAGTGGATATGATTTCAGAATACGAAACACTAAAAACAAACAACAACGAAATTAACGAACAGTTATTGGGCGAAAAAGAACGCGTTAAAGAACTTCTACAACGTATTAGAAATGAACGAAATTACAGCCACTCCAAATTCACAGAATATGAAAAAGAACTGGGAACATTGAGAAAAATTATGCGAAGTTATATTGTTCAAATCGATTCGTTAAATCAGAGCAACATTGCACTTCGATCCGAAAATAGAACAGTAAAAAAGCAAATCCAAAAAGTAGAAACTGAAAAAGAAGAGATAACTAAACGATTTGATGAAGCTGCGGAAAAAGTAGATATTGCTAGTAGTTTACGCCCAATAAACATTAGTTTATTTGGAGTAAACCGCAATGATAGAGATGTTTCCCGTTCTCGAAATGTCATGAAATTTAAAACCTGCTTTACCATCGATGCAAATCAAATTGCTAAGCCTGGTGCACGATATATTTACGTTCGAGTACGCCGTCCGGATAAATTGACAATCGAAAACCAGCAAAATGATACCATCATAATTGACGAAATACCCATTATTTACTCAGCACGACGCGAAATTGATTATCAAAACCAATCCATGGATGTATGTGTGTATGTTGATGCGCCGGAAAATTTGCCTAAAGGAATATATCAAGTGGATATTTATGCCGATTTGCGTTACATTGGAACTGGTTCAACAACCTTAAAATAAAACAATTAAAACACATCAAAAAAGAATCTGTCTATCAGCATTATAGACAGATTCTTTTTTATGATGCAAATAATATTGTACACGCAAGTACAAACAAAATTAAAGTGTTGAGATAAAAGACAAAAAATCTTATTTTATCTCTATATTACATCAAATTTTAAAGATTATGGAATCAAACCAACAAACAAATCCCAAAGGAAAAGATAGAGGATTAAAAGTTGAAAAAGAGTGCATTTTAATGGACTTTTTACAATTGTCATACCCAGAAAAAAGCCGCAACTCCATAAAATCGTTACTAAAAAACAAACGTGTTTTTGTTGATGGACATCCTGTATCGCAATACAATTACGTTTTAAAGCCAGGAAAAACAATCACATTTGGTCAATCGGCTGGGGGTGAAAAAATCGAAGGTTCCGATTTCACCATTCTGTTCGAAGACGAACATGTAATTGTTGTGGATAAACGCGCCGGAATTTTGTCCATTGGAACCGATAAAGAAAAAGAATATACGGTTTATAGTATGCTCAGCTCCTACGTGAAACAAAAATACAAATCGGCAAAGATTTTCATTGTCCATCGTCTCGACAGAGAAACTTCAGGCGTCATGGTTTTTGCCAAAACTGAGGAGGCCAAGTTTTTGCTCCAACAAAGTTGGGATAAGTCAATAATAAAACGCACCTATATTGCAATGGTTGAAGGAGTTGTGAAACATGATTTTGAAACCATAAAATCGTACCTGTGGGAAGACAAAAACTATGTAATGCACTCCACTGATAATCCAAACGATGGAATCGAAGCTATTACAAATTATAAAGTTTTAAAACGTTCAAAAAGTTTCACAATGCTGGAAGTGGAGCTGGATACTGGTCGAAAAAATCAAATTCGTATCCACATGAAGACCATTGATCACCCTATTTTAGGCGATAAAAAATATGGCGCAAAAACTAACCCATTAGCACGACTTGGATTGCATGCCAACTATCTAGTTTTCAAACATCCAATTACTGGATATACGGTTACTTTCCAATCGCCAACACCTCGTAAATTCACAAAATTATTGGAAAAGGGAATTCGATCATAATGATCAAAATTAAAAAGGCTAATCCAAAAATTATTTATAATCCTTATATTAGCCTCACGAAATCGAAAAAATGTGCTTTTTTCAATTTAATTTAAGCGTTTAAAACCACTACTAATCGAATCGTAACACCATTGATTACCACAAGAATAATTAAAGAAATATAACGTCGTCAACTACTTGTATAAAAACAAATAATATATTAACATTAAATAAATAGAAATTATGGGAGCTTTTCATGCTTATGACATTCGAGGTATTTACAACCAAGATTTCAACAAGGAAGACGCATACAAAATTGGTTATCATTTAGTTAGCTTACTAGACACAAAAAAAATATTGGTTGGTTACGATGCTCGTAAATCAACCCCCGAAATATTTGAACATCTCACCAAAGGGATTAATGATGCGGGTGCAGATGTTTATAATATTGGATTAGCAACCACACCAATGGTCTATTATGCCACTGCTAAACATGGATTTAATGCGTCAGTACAAATAACAGCATCCCATAATCCAAGCGAATACAACGGAATGAAAGTTTCCCGCGAAAATGCACTTCCCGTTGGCTACGATGCCGGTTTAAAAGAAATTCAAGAAAAGATTGAACAAAATGTGCCCATCGTGATAGCCGAAAAACGAGGCATTATCCAGGATTATAGCATAAAAGAAGAGTATTTAGAATTTTTAAAAAAATACCGTTCCGACTACTCAAACTTACGATTTTCAATTGACTGTTCCAATGGAATGGCGGGACTGTTAATCCGTGATTTATTGGGCGATAAACCGAATTACCTCTACGAAGAGATTGATGGATCCTTTCCCAATCATGAACCAAATCCATTGGATCCAAAAAATATAGTTGATCTACAAAAAGCGGTAAAGGAACACAAATCAGATATCGGAATTATATTTGATGGCGATGCCGACCGAGTTATGTTTGTGGATGAAAATAGCCGATTTATATCACCCGACTTAATGATTGCTCTTTTAGGACACTACTTCTTAGAAGAGAAAGGCGAAAACGGGATTGTTTTACAAGATATACGAACATCAAAAGCGGTGGGTGAATATCTTCAGCAGTTTGGCGGAAAAATGCACACATGGCGCGTAGGAAGAGCTTTTGCTGCTCCAAAACTTCGCGAAATTGGTGGGATATATGGGGGAGAACTTGCGGGACACTATTATTTCCGCGATTTCTTTTACTCCGATTCTGGAATGATGGCATGTTTGCTAATTTTAAATGTGGTCAACAATTTCAAAAAACAAGGAATTACCGTTTCACAAGCCATTAAAAAGATTGAAACCTACGCCAATTCAGGCGAAATAAACTTTAAACTCGACCGCAAAAAAGAGGCAATGGATGCCGTTCGCGATCACTTTATGTCCATCGAAAGTCCAACGGCATCCATGGATTTTGATGGTTATAGAGTTGAGTTTACCGATTGGTGGTTTAACATTAGGCCTTCAAATACAGAACCCTATTTACGATTTATTGCTGAAGCAAAAACCCAATCAATGCTTGACGAAAAGGTGAAAACAGTGAGAGAAATAATAAATAGTTTTGCATAACTTTAAATTATAAAATAGGCTCTCAGAATTAATTCGAGAGCCTATTTTTTTTCGCTGTACACATAGAGAACCTAAGTGTACAGCGGCACATTCCCAAAATGAAAAACTCCCCTAGAATGGAAATCCTAGCCGAGTTTTTCATTTAGTTATTTAAGGTTAAAACACTGTTTAATCACTCTTTGTCTCACAAGCATTAAACAAAAAAGAGAGAAATAAAAAGCAGCCAAAACAGATAATTCTCCATGTATTACGTATTATTTTTAAGTTAATTTTACTGAATTATGAAGACAAATAAACTGAAAATATACAACTATGATATTAATATAATTAGAAAGCTTTCGGATTTCTACAATAACAATTTATATTTGCATATTAAAAATAAATTACAAAAAAAACCAGCTAAAAAACAAAATATAAAAGCTCTTATTCCTTATAAAATATTACATAACAATAAAACAAACTGGTATTACAAAACGTTTATAATAATCACAAAACAGAACTAAAATAAAATTTTAAGCATAATGAAAAACTACAAACGTATATTACTGAAATTAAGCGGCGAATCGTTAGCCGGCAGCGATCCACAAGGAATAAACCCAGAGGCGTTAATGAATTTTGCAAATCAAATTAAATCCATCGCCACAATGAATGTTGAAATCGCCATTGTAATTGGCGGGGGAAATATTTTTAGAGGAATGCAAGGGGTTGGAAAAGGCTTTGATAGAGTAACAGGCGACCAAATGGGAATGTTGGCAACTGTAATTAACAGTCTAGCGTTGCAGTCGGCACTAGAATCCATAGGTACATCATGTAAAGTATTCACATCAATCCGTATGGAGCCCATTGCTGAATTCTACTCTAAACAAAAGGCAATAAAAGCTCTATCCCAAAAAGAAATTGTAATTATAGCTGGAGGAACTGGAAATCCATATTTCACAACTGATTCAGCATCAGCACTTAGAGCCATTGAACTTGAAGTTGATGGTTATTTTAAAGCAACTCGAGTAGATGGCGTTTATTCAGCTGATCCAGAAAAAGATCCAACCGCAACAAAATACGATACGCTTACATATAAAGAAGCAATTTCGAAAAATTTAAAAATAATGGACATGACTGCTTTCGCTCTTTGCAGTGAAAACAATGTTCCTATCATAGTTTATAATGGAAATGACCCCGAAAATATAAAGAAAATTTTACGTGGCGAAAAGGTCGGAACCACGGTAAAATAAACAATTACAAATTTCGACATTAATAAATCACACGTAATACTGCTATTATTCGCACAAACATGATGTAAATGACGCAGAATGAAGTTAGATTCTTAGTGTACACAATAATCAAAAGCACGTAAACATTATATTTTTTTTCACATCGAATTGTTTTATATATTTGCACCATAAAACCAGAACCATGTCTATTGAAGTTAATAAAATAACAAAAACATTTGGAAAGCAAAAAGCGCTTGACAATATTTCGTTTCACATAAAAACAGGGGAAATTGTGGGGTTTCTAGGTCCTAACGGCGCAGGGAAAACCACAATGATGAAAATATTAACCGGAATTATACCACAAACAACAGGAACCGCACTTATTAACAACTTTAACGTTGTTGAGGATAGCATGACAATCCGCAAAAACATTGGATATTTACCCGAGAATAATCCGCAATACGACGACATGTATGTACGAGAATATCTCACTTTTGTAGGTGGAATGTACGGATTAGGAAAAAACAGCAAAGAGAAGGTGAACGAAATTATTCAACAAACAGGCCTTGACTTAGAAAAACATAAAAAGATTGGACAACTCTCAAAAGGATACAAACAGCGTGTAGGACTGGCACAAGCATTAATACATAATCCCGATGTACTAATTCTAGACGAACCAACAAGCGGACTTGATCCAAATCAAATTATCGAAATTAGAAACTTAATATCATCAGCCGGAAAAAACAAAACAGTAATGCTATCAACACATATAATGCAAGAGGTAGAAGCCATATGTGACCGAATAATTATTATCCATAAAGGCAAAATTGTAGCCGATGATACAACCCAAAACATTAAGAATAAGATTACAGACAAACAACAAAGAATAATTGTCGAATTCGACAAAAAAGTGGATACGACAGAAGTTCGAAAAGCCACAAAAGCAGAATCGGTAACCACAATTTCAGAAAACAAAATTGAATTTACGGCACATGAAAACACGGATATCCGAAATGCAATAATGCAATATGCAACATCGAAAAACTTAACAATTCTTTCGCTAGTTAAACATCAAAAAACATTAGAAGAGGTATTTCAAGAATTAACTACAAATATTAAACAACCTTAAAGTTAAACATCATGTCATATTTATTTACATCAGAATCGGTTTCTGAAGGACATCCAGACAAAGTAGCCGACCAAATATCAGACGCGCTTCTTGACGAATTTTTACGTCACGATCCGAATTCAAAAGTTGCCTGCGAAACACTTGTAACAACAGGTTTGGTTATGCTAAGTGGCGAAGTTCGTACAAACGCATACATCGACGTACAAAACATTGCACGCGACGTTATTCGAAACATTGGGTACACCAAATCAACCTATAAATTTGATAGTGAATCGTGCGCGGTTCTCTCCTCAATTCACGAACAATCGCCCGATATTAACCAAGGCGTAGTGCGTGAAAAACCTGAAGATCAAGGTGCTGGAGACCAAGGGATGATGTTTGGTTATGCAACCGCAGAAACAGAAACATTTATGCCGGTTACAATTGAGTTGTCGCATTTAATTCTGCAAGAATTGGCACAAGTGCGTCGTGAAGGTCGCAGAATGCGATATTTGGCGCCTGACAGCAAGTCACAAGTAACGGTAGAATATGCTGACAACCACAAACCTTTGAGAATTGATTCTATTGTGGTTTCAACACAACATGACGATTTTGTAGTTCCGCGTTCGAACACTCCCGAGGCACGTAAAGATGCCGATGAAAAAATGTTGGAAACCATTCGTCGTGATGTAAACCGTTACGTTATACAACGACTTCGTCGTAAACTTCCTCGCCGATTAAAAATTCTTTTCAAAGACGATTTTAAACTATTTGTGAATCCAACAGGGAAATTTGTTGTGGGAGGACCTCACGGCGACACTGGTCTTACTGGACGTAAAATCATTGTTGATACTTATGGTGGTTGGGGCGCACACGGAGGGGGAGCGTTTTCAGGTAAAGACTCCAGTAAAGTTGACCGTTCTGGTGCATATGCAGCGCGTCATATAGCTAAAAACATTGTTGGTGCTCGTTTGGCAAAACGCTGCTTAGTTCAAGTTTCATACGCCATTGGAGTTGCTGAACCGGTTGGAATTTTCATTAACACCTACGGAACAGCCAAACTTCGCGATGAGTATGGAAAACGATATTCTGACGGCGAAATCGCTCAAAAAATAACCGAGATTTTCGACCTTCGCCCCTATGCCATTATTGAACGCTTTGGATTGAAAAACCCAATATTCCTTCCTACAGCATCCTATGGACATGTTGGACGTTTTCCATATACCGAAACCGTAACAGTTTATGAAAATGGTGAACCCGTTCAAAAAGAGGTGGAATTCTTTGGCTGGGAAAAACTTGATTACGTAATGAAACTGCGAGATATATTCCAAATATTAGACTAAAGAAAATCATTAAAAAAAGCCACCTTTTAAAAGGTGGCTTTTTTTATTTTACTAATTATTAATATATTAGTAATTATTACTTCAAGTACTTGTCTAACCAACCAAAAAATTCACGTTGCCACAAAACCGCATTTTGTGGTTTAAGAACAAAGTGTGTCTCTTCTGGAAACAATAAAAATCTTGAATCCAATCCACGCAGTCGAGCAGCAGTGAATGCTTGCAATGATTCTGTATAAGCAATCCGATAATCTTTTCCCCCGTGAATAATTAAAATTGGGGTATCCCATTTTTCAACAAATTTATGTGGTGAATTTGCATAGGAACGCTGCGCAATTTTATTATTTTTATCCCAAAATGGCCCACCTAGATCATGATTAGGGAAAAAGGTTTCCTCGGTAGAACCATAAAAACTTTCTAAATTATACATACCACAATGGGATATAAAAGTTTTAAACCGTTTTTCGTGATGCCCAGCCAGGTAAAATACCGAATATCCACCATAACTGGCTCCAACGCATCCAAGTTTGGTTTGATCAACAAATGGTTCTTTCTTTATTTGATCGATTGCAGTTAGATAGTCCTGAATATTTTGTCCTGAATAATCACCAGAAATTTGTGCATTCCACTCTGCTCCAAATGAGGGAACTCCACGGCGATTAGGTGCTACAATTATGTAATCGTGTGCGGCCATAATTTGAAAATTCCATCGGAACGAGAAAAACTGACTAACCGTACTTTGCGGACCACCTTGACAATATAAAAGAGTAGGATACTTTTTATTAGGATCAAATTTAGGGGGATAAATAACCCAAACCAACATCTTTTTACCATCGCTAGTGGTTATCCAGCGTTCCTCCGATTTACCCATTTCAATATTGTCATAAATAGGCTTATTGGTAAAAGTGAGTTGCTTTTCGTCATACGTACTTCTGCTTACAGCAAAGATTTCGGTTGCCATGGAGTGCTTCATTTTTGAACCTACAATTAAATCACCATTCACCTCAACGGATGTATAATCATGATGACCTTTTGTATATTGTTCAATTTCAAGAGTCTTAATATTTATGGAATAAATTTGACTGGTAGCATTTATACCACTAATAAAAAACAGCTTTTCGCTATCAGAATCCCAAGCAAAACCACCCACATTTTGATCCCAATGTTCCGTTAAATAGACTGGTTTTTTTGTATTCAAGTTCATAATGAATAAACGCTCTTTATCGGCTTCATAACCGGGTGTTTCCATGCTTTGCCAAACCATATAATTTCCGTCTGGAGAAAAGGATGGATATTTGTCGAATCCTAGATTATCGGACGTTAAATTTTCAGTTTCACCAGAATTCATATTATAGAGATAAATATCAGAATTTGTGGATACTGCAAAGTCTTTTCCCATAATCTTTTTACACGAATAAGCAATGGATTTACTGTCGCTTGACCAAGCAATTTCATCGCTATCAAAATAGGGGGACATGGGTGCATCCCAAGCCTCGTTTTCCATGATATCTGTTCCTTTTGTAACAGGTAGTTGAGAAAGCGGAGCTACAAATATATGGCTATACGATACATCGTTCCAATGGTTCCAATGTCGTGCATTCAAATCATCGTATCCTTTGGCATTCACTAAAGGTAAATCAGGATTGGTATCAGAAAAATCTTTTCCAATTTTCACCTCTGCAGCATATAGAATTGAATTTCCATCGGGCGAAATTTTGAATGACTCAATTCCACCATCAATGCTGGTTATCGCTTTCACCGAACCCCCTGAAAGGGTGGTTTTATAAGCTTGAGTAGCCCCATTATGGGTGCTGATAAACGCATATTCAGTAGAACTGATCCAAACTTGATTGAATTGCGACCCCGCCAAATTTAAGGCCATTTTAGCGTCCCCACCATCTGCTGGAACCACAAAAAGTGAAGTTCGACTTTTGTTCGTGGCAAGTTCATAATAGCTTACGGTATATAGAATCTGTTTACCATCCGGGGAAAGTTTTGGATTGGAAACTCTTCCAAATTTCCACATCATCTCTTCTGTTAAAACACCGTTGGCTTTTTCTGCATCGGTAAGTTGAATATTAAATTCAATATCTGATGTAACGGTCTGTTTTTGAACATTCTGGCAACTTGTGAATGCCAACGTCAAGATTACTGCAACTATAAAATAATGTTTCATACAAAAAATTTTAAGTTAGATAAATAGGATATAATTAACGCGTAATTTTCTCAAGTGCGTCGAAAGCAATTTCCATTTCTGGGGCAATGGATACTGCTCTTTGATAGTTTTCAATAGCCTCTTCCCTGTTTCCTACATTCTCATAAGATCGGCCCAATTGATAAAAAACACGGGCCTCGTTTGGATAAAGCAAAGAAGCTAATTTGAAAAATTTAATAGACTGCTGATACTCTTTAAACTCTTGATATATATAACCTATATTAAACATAGGATCTAGAGCCGTAGAGTCAATATTTTGTAATATATATTTATATTGTTCAATAGCTTTAACTCCTCGACCAGTGCTTTGATAATAATATCCTAGATTATACCGTGGTTCTATGAGATTTGGTTTAATATTAATGGCATTATTAAAAAAATCGATGGCCAAATCGTCTCTTATATACGATTTTAAAAGACCCAACATATTATGTGCTTCGTAGTAATTTGGATCACTGGTTACCGCTTTCATTAAATCAGAAACCGCACTATCGTACTCTCCTTCAAATTGGCTTATCATGCTCCGCATAAACAACGCTTGGGGATTATTTGGTTCTGCTTTCAGAATCATATTCAAGATATTACGTGCATTGGAATATTCTTCAAGAATGAGGCTCAAATTAGCCATCTTAAGATTTGCCTCAAAATGCAATGGTTCTTTCAACAATATTTTAGTTAATGCTGTTCTTGCCATCTCTGGTTGACCACGCAAAATTTCCATATCGGCACGTCGTAATAAATAACCAAATTTTGTTGGATCTAATCGATTTGCAATCTCAATGTCGTTGATTGCACTATCGAGCATCTCCATCATAAAATAAACGCTAGAACGTTCACTGAAAAGTTGATCTTTTTCTGGATTTTTTCGAATTTCAAAGGATAAACTATCTCGTTTTTTTAATAAGCCCGATTCTGTAGTTTCCTCTATATTTGATTCGTTTTTCTGCTCCTTTTCTGTATTACAAGCAAAAAAGAAGAACGCTATAAAGGCGATTATAATTGAAAATGATTTCATGTATGTATCAATATTTTAAATCCATTTATTACTCGTTATCAAAAGTAGTTAAGATTCAATAAATCAACTTTTTATATTAAATTAATTTATTCATTAGTTTAGGATAAAGAATTCAAATTATAGGAAAAATGAAACGTATATCTAAAAAAACACGAACTTACATTATTCCTATAGACGTTTATTCTACGGGCATTGTTGTTAAAGCAGCAACAATTTTCGTCTCAATTTCTTGAGCCAATTCAGGATTATCCAATAAAATTTTCTTAACGGCATCGCGTCCTTGTCCCAGTCGGGTTTCCCCATAACTAAACCAAGATCCTGCTTTTTTCACAATTTCAAATTCCACCCCTAAATCAATAATCTCACCAATTTTGCTAATTCCTTCTCCATATATTATATCAAATTCGGCTTTACGGAAGGGAGGTGCAACCTTGTTTTTCACCACTTTTGCTCTTGTTCGGTTTCCTGTTGCGTCTTCGCCATCTTTTATAGCTGCAATTCGTCGTACATCGATTCGTACCGATGCGTAAAACTTCAATGCATTCCCTCCCGTTGTTGTCTCAGGGTTTCCAAACATTACCCCAATTTTCTCGCGCAACTGATTAATAAAAACACACGTTGTATTTGTACGGCTAATGTTACCGGTGAGTTTACGTAGGGCTTGCGACATAAGACGAGCATGCAATCCCATTTTAGAATCGCCCATTTCTCCTTCAATTTCCGATTTTGGAGTTAAGGCTGCCACAGAGTCAATTACTATAATTCCAATGGAACCAGTTCGAATAAGCGCATCGGCAATTTCTAGTGCTTGTTCGCCATTATCGGGTTGCGAAAAATATAAATTTTCCAAATCGATGCCCAATTTTTTAGCATATGTTCTATCAAAGGCATGTTCTGCATCAATAAAAGCAGCTAGTTCGCCTTTTTTCTGAGCTTCGGCAATGGCGTGCAAGGCAAGCGTAGTTTTACCAGATGATTCTGGTCCATAAATCTCAACTATTCTTCCTGTAGGATAACCGCCTACTCCCAAAGCATAATCAAGTGCTATGGAACCGGACCGAATAACCGGAATATTTTCAATTGCACCATCACCCAATTTCATGATACTCCCACGTCCGTAGGTTTTCTCAATCTTTTCAAGAGTTACTTGAAGTGCCTTTAATTTTTCCTCGTTTACACTTTGAGGAGCGTTTTTCTCTTTTGCCATTGTATAGTTATTTAGATTTATTCATTTATAATAAGCTCATTAATTGTTCAAAATGTGTTTTTGTTTTCACCTTATCGACCACAGTCGTAATAACACCCTTTTCATTAATTACAAATGTTTTTCGTAAGACGCCTTCGTAAGTTTTTCCGTACATTTTCTTTTCGCCCCAAGCTCCATATGCTTTAAGAATCTTTTTTTCGGTGTCGGCAATTAAGTTAAATGCTAAATTAAATTTGGTAGCAAATTTCATGTGCGATTCTATTGAATCGGGGCTGATTCCGATAACCTCGAAACCGTTGTCAATTAGTTCACTATAATTATCGTTCAAATTACAAGCCTGTGCTGTACATCCGGGTGTATTATCGCGTGGATAAAAATATAAAATTACTTTTTTGCCCAAATAATCAGACAACTTTATCATTTCACCTCTCTGATTTATTGCTTCGAAAGCGAGGGCGCGATCACCCACTGATAAGTTTACCATAACCTCTATTTAAAATTTATTGTCATTGTTGTTTAATAAAAAGCACCACTCGGCTCTACCTCAGAAACACTTAGAGCAAAGATGTGGGCCTTTAGAAATGTATCACCTGTAAGATCCTTAACTAAACAACATTAAATTAATTATTCTAATTTTATTTGTCAACAAGATAGAATCCTAAAGGTCTCTATCTTTGACCATTCTGTTTTAGGATAAGTCACATTTGATTGAAGCAAATGTACATAGTTAATTTACGACTTCAAAACATTTATGTAAACGATTGAATCTAAGTTTTGTTTTCCATTTTAATCTAATACTGCAACGAGTTTGGAGGTCATACTTTGGCTTATACAAAAGTTTTTAAATAAAAAAAACAGGCGTTAAATCTTTGAGGCATTGCTATTACTTAAGTTGAAAAATTCAAAAAGACTAATTTTTTAAATATTAATTCGAAATGACTTGTTTTTTTAATAAAAAAATATAGATATTTGACACGTGGTTATAAAGCTATACATCCACAAACATAACAAACAATAAAGTACTAATTATCAAATCTATTATGACTAAGAGTAAGCCTAGAATCCTTAAAGATTACGAAAAACTGTCCAACGATTTAAAGGAACAGATCAAATTACAATATGTTGATGGATATAGTCAGCACCTTATTTCGTACACAAACAAAGAAGGTAAACTTATTAGTGCTCTTCCTTTTGAGACCGAAGAGATGTACTACTTAATAAAAATGACTCGTGGAGAAGCACAGCAAATTGTAGAAGACGATGATGACTTTGATGACACCGGTCTTTTAAAAGAAGATGCTAAAGAGACATACGAAGAAAAACACACTGATTATGATCTCGACGAAGAAGAAGAACCGGGTTATGATCAACCAATGAATTTCGATGAAGGTGCAGAAGATGATGATTAATTCAAAATAGGAACTCGTTAAAAAAAGGATACGCACTATACTAGTGCGTATCCTTTTTTTTGTTATAACGTAATTCAATCAACGAAATCTTTAAAAAAAAGGCACAAACGTTTAAAACTAGTTGAAAATTAAGAAAAAAATAATCCCATCATTTAACTATCAAATCTAGAATGTTTAACTTTAGTTTTTGTTACTTTGCCACAAAGAATGATCGTATATGAGTACAATTAAAACCATACAGAAACCCATTGAGAAAGAACTCCTTGAATTCAATAAAATATTTGAAGAATCGATTCTCACTGATCATGGGTTGCTAAAAAAAGTATTGAGCTATATACTACAACGTAAAGGGAAGCAACTCCGTCCTATTTTAGTGTTTTTATCGGCGGGAGCTTGTGGCGGCATTACAAAGCGCAGTTATAACGCCGCAACACTCGTAGAATTAATGCACACAGCCACCTTAATTCATGACGATGTTGTGGATGAGAGTTATATACGTAGAAATATATTCAGCATCAATGGTTTATGGAAAAATAAAATTGCCGTTCTTATGGGTGATTATCTGCTCGCCAGAGGGCTTTTACATTCCGTTAAGCACAAGGAATTTGAACTTTTAGAAATTGTTTCTGAAGCGGTTGACGAAATGAGCCGTGGTGAATTGTTACAAATAAAGAAAAGTAGGCAATTAAATATTACGGAAGAGGAGTATTTTGAAATAATCGAAAAAAAAACGGCATCACTCATTGCTTCGTGCACTAAAATTGGTGCGCTATCAGCCAATGCTGACAAAGAAACAGTGAGCAAAATGTTCAATTTTGGGAGAAATATTGGCATCGCTTTTCAAATAAAAGATGATTTGTTTGATTACGAAAGCGAAAATTTATCCGGAAAGCCACCTGGAAATGATATTAAAGAGAAAAAAATGACCTTACCCCTGATATTTGCGAGAAAACAAAGTAGCCGCAGAGATCGAAAAAAGTTGTTGAAAATAATTAAATCCAACACTAAAACACCAAACGACATCGAAAATCTCGTTACAATTACTAAAAATAAAGGTGGTTTTGAATACGCTGAAAATAAGATGATGGAATATCGAAATAAAGCATTGGAAATATTAAACGAAATGCCTGAAAGTGAATATCTCACTTCCCTAAAAGTTCTGGTGGATTTTATAATTACCCGTAAATCATAGTTAATTTGGGCAACGATTGGCGCACCTTTTGATGATTCAACAAAAATTTAGTAATTTTTATTTTCAACATCATTTCAAGTCCTTAATCCAGAAATTTCATAATCTTAAAACCCTAGAATGCAGCCATTAGTAAATCAATATCTCGGCTTGTAATTCCAAATTTTTTACCGATTGCCTCTTTTGTTAAAATACCATTATACATATAAATTCCATTTCGGACACCAATGTTTTCATTAATAAGTTGTTGTAAACCACCCGATTCGCCGATTTCAATTAAGAGTGGTCCAAAAATATTGCTCAGGGCATACGAAGCTGTTCTGGAAACTCTAGATGGAATATTTGGAACACAATAGTGCACTATATTAAACTTTTTAAATGTTGGGTTATTTAATGTTGTCGGCTCGCTTGATTCAAAACACCCACCGTGATCCATTCCTAAATCAACAATAACAGAATTAGGTTTCATCTGCATAATTGAATCGAGACACACCATATATCGATGTCCTTCAACATAGGACAAAGCTCCAATAACAACATCCGCAGTTTTAAGAGCTTTATGAACAACACGAGGTTGCAAAATACTTGTAAATACTTGTTGACCAAGTTTATAATGAAGTTCACCTAGTTTTTCAATTGAAGAATCAAACACTTTTACAGTAGCTCCTAATCCTAACGCTGTTCGAGCAGCACATTCTCCGGCAGTTGAGGCACCTAAAACTACAATATCTGATGGACTTACTCCGGCTATACCTCCCAACATTTCGCCCTTCCCATGATTTGAATTACTCAAATATTCAGCTGCGATTAAAATCGAAGCGCTACCAGAAATCTCGCTCATGGATTCCGTTACTGGGGAATATCGATTCAACGAATCACGCAAATATTCAAAAGCAATGGCGGTAATTTTCTTCTCTTGCAGAGCAACCATATATGCTGGCTCTTGAGACCCAACCAAAAGGGACGATATTAACACCTGACTCCCTTTCATCCACGATATCTCTTGTAAAGTTGGGGGAGCTACTTTAATGATAATATCGGCTTGATAAAGTTCTTTGGCATCTTCAACAAAAATACCTCCAGCTTCAGAATAATCAACATCCAAAAAATTTGCTGTACTACCGGCATTTCGTTCAACAAAGACTTTGTGTCCATTATTTACCAACAGTTCCACAGCATGCGGTGCCATAGCAACACGGTTTTCGTCCGGATCAATTTCTTTTAAAACAGCGATTGTTAGTGATCTATGTGAAGGTGAAACTTCTAACATTTCCTCTTTAGGGAGTAATACACTTTTTGCAAAATTTAATGCTTGACGTGCATTAGAGCTATCGTTCATATTTTTATAATTTTTCAGTTTAAGGTTTTATTAAAATCACTGCATGTCCATAATCATTCCCTTCTCATTTATGCTAAAGCTAGGCCAAAGGTTTTAATGATTATATGGATTGTGGAATTTTGTCATTTATTTATTGTGCGATAGGGTTATATACGTTTAATTTTTGATTGGGTTCTATTTTTAGATGAAAGCAAATATATGATTTTTTTTAAAATTGTCAAAATGGTATGATTCAGACAAAAGGGGAAGATTATCTATTTATTTAAATTAAGATGGAAACAACACAAAATGTAAAGAATTATCAAAAATCAACTGTTTTCTATATCTCATTAAACAAAACAACCTACTTAGAAAAAACAGATTTAAGGTCTCAAGGATTTTATACTAACTTTACCGCAAAATTGAGATAATGGCACCCATTTTACAACTAGAAAACTACACAAAGTCGTTTGGAGAATTACTCCTCTTATCGAATATAAGTTTTACGATTAATTCCGATCAACGAGTCGGACTTATCGCCAGAAATGGCGCCGGTAAAACAACACTTTTAAGAACCATTGCTGGATTAGATTCTCCAGATTCTGGAAATATTGTTTGGCAAAAAGATATAAAAGTAGGTTACTTAGATCAATCACCGGTTCTAAATCAAACATTATCGATTCTTGAAAATGTATTCAAAGGGCACGACGAGGCATCCATTGCCATTAACCGATATGAAAAAGCATTGGAATCGAATGATAAAAAAGAACTGGAAATAGCATCGGGACTAATGGATTCACTTAACGCTTGGGAACTGGAAATTCAGGCGCGTCAGATTTTAACACAACTTAAAATAACCGATCTCTCGCAGAATATTGCAACCTTATCGGGTGGACAACAAAAAAGAGTGGCATTGGCATCGACATTAATAAGTCGTCCCGATTTTTTAATTCTCGATGAACCAACCAATCATCTTGATTTAGAAATGGTTGAATGGCTCGAGGAATTTCTGGCCACCAATCACATTTCAATGTTGATGGTTACCCACGACCGTAGTTTCCTTGATCGAGTGTGTACCGATATTATGGAAATTGACGATAAACAAATATTTTGGTACAAAGGCAATTACTCCTATTTTCTAGAAAAAAGAGAACAACGCATTGAAGCCCGAAATGCGAACATTGAGAAATCGACAAACTCATTTCGTCGAGAATTAGAGTGGATGCGCAGAACCCCATCAGCGCGAACAGGTAAGGCAAAATATAGAATCGATGCTTTTTACACCATTCGCGACGAAGCATCAAAACGGTTTAACAACGACGATGTCCGAATCAATGTTGGTGCCGCTCGATTGGGGAAAAAAGTATTGGAAACCATTGATTTATGCAAAAAATTCGACAATATTAAGATACTTGACAAATTCTCCTACAACTTTCGACGTTTTGAACGACTTGGAATTGTAGGGAAAAACGGAACAGGAAAAACAACCTTCCTAAATTTAATAACCGGCAATATAAAAGCAGATTCGGGAACAATTGATACCGGAGAAACCGTGGTTTTTGGTTACTACAAACAGACAGGTATGACTTTTGACGAAAACATGAAAGTTATTGATGCCGTTCGAGAAATTGCAGAAGTTGTAAAACTTGGCGACGGAAATTCGTTAACAGTGTCGCAATTTTTAAATATGTTTTTGTTCCCACCCAACGTACAAAACTCTTATATTCATAAACTTAGCGGTGGGGAAAAACGTCGACTCTATCTTTGTACTATTTTAATGACAAGCCCCAATTTTTTAATTCTCGATGAACCTACCAATGATTTAGATATTCAAACATTGCAGGTTCTTGAGGAGTATTTAGAATCGTTCCCTGGCGTAGTTTTGGTGGTATCACATGACCGCCGATTTTTGGATAAAGTAGTTGATGGTTTATTGATTTTTGATGGAAATGCCGACATCAGTGGATTTCCAGGTAATTATTCGGAATACCACACATGGGTAAAAGAACAACAAAAAGTGGACGCCGAGGCTTTAAAGTTAAAATCAGATAATAGAATCAAAACAAAAACAGCCGTAGGTAAAACTACGAAAATGAGTTTTGCTGAAAAAAGAGAGCTGGAAGCATTAACCATTGAAATTGAAACACTTGAGCAAACCAAAATTGATTTAGAAAACGAAGTAAATAGCGGTTTATCGGACTATGTACTTTTGGAAGAGAAGTCGAAAAACATTGGGGAAATTATAGAAATTCTTGACATTAAGGGCGAACGTTGGTTAGAATTAATGGAAAAAAGTGAATCACAATAAATAAAAATTAAAATAAATCGATATAATCATTAAAAAGCGGAATATTATTCATAGAAAGCGACTATCTTTGCACCGCATTTTAAGGCACAAAAATCACGATGAATAAAAACACAATTCTCTCGACTTATATACTTAAGAGTCAGCACAAACCAAAGAAAAAAATCCCAATTACTTTTCATTCATCGATCCCTCTTATCAAGTAGCAGGAAATTACGATTTTTAAAAACAACTTGTCAGAATGAAACATTTTCATGCTGCGATATCTTGATATATCAAATCCATACGTAAACAAAATAACCAATCTAATATATGTCATTAAACATCAGAAATATTGCTATAATCGCCCACGTCGATCATGGTAAAACCACATTGGTCGATAAGATAATGCGTCAATGCAAACTTTTCAAAGAACACGAAATACCAGGTGAATTACTGCTCGACAACAACGATTTAGAACGAGAGCGAGGAATTACTATTCTAGCAAAAAACATCTCCGTACAATATCAGGGGTATAAAATAAATATTATCGATACTCCAGGTCACCACGATTTTGGCGGTGAGGTTGAACGTGTACTTAATATGGCCGACGGAGTTATCCTTTTAGTGGATGCTTTTGAAGGTTGTATGCCCCAAACTCGGTTTGTGCTCCAAAAAGCCATTGATTTGAATTTAAAAATCATTGTTGTAATAAACAAAGTTGACAAACCAAATTGCCGACCCGACATTGTTCAGGAAGAGGTATTTGAACTGATGTTTAACCTCGATGCCACTGAAGAACAATTGGCTTTTCCAACTATTTATGGTTCAGCAAAAGAAGGTTGGATGTCGGATGATTACAAGATTCGAAATGATAACTTTATTCCACTTTTGGAGGCAATAATTAAACATATTCCGGAACCAAAAGTAGAAGTTGGTACTGCACAAATGTTACTAACATCGCTTGATTACTCCAGTTATGTTGGTCGTATTGCGGTTGGAAGAGTTTACCGAGGAGATTTTAAAGAGAATATGCGCGTAGCACTCATAAAAAGAGATAGTTCGGTAAAAATATATAATATTAAAGAATTATATGTTTTTGACGGATTAGGAAAACGCAAGGTAAAAACAGTATCTGCCGGCGATATATGCGCCATTGTAGGTATCGAAGGATTTGATATTGGCGATACGCTTTGTGATGCACAAAATATTGAAGCATTGCCAACCATTGATATTGACGAACCAACCATAAGCATGACGTTTGCCATTAACAATTCCCCATTTTTCGGAAAAGAAGGTAAGTTAGTTACATCCAGACAGATAAAGGAACGACTTGAAAAGGAACTTGAAAAGAACCTTGCTATGCGTCTGAAATACACCGACTCATCGGATCGATTTATTGTATTTGGACGTGGAATTCTTCATTTAAGTATTCTTATTGAAACGATGCGTCGTGAAGGATATGAATTACAAGTAGGTCAACCTCAAGTAATTGTTAAACATGAAGATGGAAACAAACTAGAACCATACGAAATATTACAGATTAGTTTGCCCGAAGAAGTGAGTGGTAGAATTATAGAAGTAGTTGCCAAACGAAAAGGTGAAATGCTTTCAATGGAGCGCAAAGGTGATCGAATAAATTTAGAATTTGAAATCCCTTCACGCGGAATTATTGGACTTAACAGTATTATACTGACCCAAACCGCAGGTGAAGCAATTATGGCGCATCGTTTCTTAGCATTCAAACCTTGGAAAGGCGATATTGAAAAAAGAATAAATGGATCGTTAATAGCCATGGAAAGTGGAAAAGCAATTGCATACGCAATAGATAAACTTCAAGATCGGGGTACATTTTTCATCGACCCCATGGAAGAAATTTATGCAGGACAAGTTATTGGAGAGAATACACGGCAGGACGATTTAATTATCAACGTCACAAAAACAAAAAAACTCACAAACATGCGCGCTTCGGGGACAGATGATAAAACGCAACTTTCACCCGCGGTTAAATTTAGCTTAGAAGAAGCATTGGAATATATTCAACACGACGAATATGTTGAACTCACTCCAAAATCGATTCGACTACGGAAGATATTTTTAGATGAACACGACAGAAAACGGGCTAAAAATCCGAAATAGTAAAAAAGGAGGCGCCCATCAAAGTGTCTCCTTTTTTCATAAATAAAGTAACAAATCTCATTTAAACCTCAAATTTGTCTTATAACAAATAAAGTTTTAAATTCACATGATTTTTCTAATATAGAAAATTAAAAAATAGAAATAATAAAAACTTATAAAACACAAGCAATGAAAGCACTGGAAAAGTACAATCTACACGTTAACGAACAAGAAGTAAATAACGCAGTTGAAGCTATAATTGAAAAATCGAAAAAGATGAAAAGTCTGGATACACTCAAGCTTCTTTTTAGTCTTATTGATTTGACTTCACTTAACGGCAGCGACACAAAATCTAAAATTGCCGATATGGCAACAAAGGTGAGTTATTTCCAAAAAACTTTTCCAGATATGCCAAATGTTGCTGCCATCTGTGTGTATCCGGCTTTAGTTCCTGTGGTTAAAAAGAATTTAACTATTGACGGAGTTGGGATTGCAGCTGTTGGAGCAGGATTTCCGGCATCGCAAACCTTTTTCGATATCAAAACCTTAGAGTGCAAACGTGCTGTGGTTGAAGGTGCTACTGAAGTAGATACCGTTATTTCAGTAGGCGAATTTTTTGAGGAAAATTACGACTATATCTTCAGGGAGATAGATGCTCAAAAAGATTCCATTGAAGATGCTCATTTGAAAGTAATTTTAGAATCAGGTAGTTTACGTTCGATGAGTGAAATTCGAATTGCATCGCTTATTGCTTTGGAAGCCGGCACCGATTTTATTAAAACCAGCACTGGAAAAACTGAACCTGCTGCAACTCCTCAAGCAGTGTACATTATGTGTCAGGCCATAAAAGATTATATGAAAACCAACAATCGTAAAGCAGGGATAAAACCGGCCGGTGGAATTTCCACATCCGACGATGCACTAATTTATTATGCCATAGTAAAAGAAGTATTGGGCGACGAATGGCTTAATAATAAATGGTTTAGATTAGGAGCTAGCAGACTTGCTAATAATCTTTTAAGTGAAATAGCCACCATTGCAAGCGGAAAAGATACCACCGTTAACTATTTCTAAAAAAGTTATTTGATCGTACATCAAGTATCAACCCACTGAAAACAAAACAACATGTCAACCATTCAAGAAACATTATCAACAAATCCTGACTTACCAGGAACATTTCTTTTTAATAGCATTGTTTTTGGACCCGTTATTAGTCGCCGTTTAGGTTCTTCATTGGGAATAAATCTACTACCGGCCAATAAAAAAGTGTGTTCTTTTAACTGCATTTATTGCGAATGCGGATCTACACCTGCTTCATTAGATAACAGTTTATTACCAACTAAAAATGAAGTAATTAGTGAGATAGAAAACACTTTAATAAATCAACAAAAGCAAAATAAGCCAATCGATACGATTACTTTTGCGGGAAATGGCGAACCTACATTACATCCTGAATTTCCACATATCATTGAATCGGTTATAAAGCTAAGAAACAAGTACTATCCCAACTCCAGAATTGCGGTACTATCAAATGCCTCCCGAATTCACAAACCAGCGGTACTAAATGCGCTTTCGCTCATTGATGATCCAGTTTTAAAAATTGATTCTGGAATTGAAGCAACATTAAAACTCATTGATTGTCCGGTTGAATCCTTTAATTTGGAAAACGCATTGAAAATTATGGAGAAGATGAATGGTGATTTTATACTTCAAACCATGTTTATTAAAGGCGAAGTAAACAATACACACTTCGACAATACAACCGAAGAGGAGATTGTGGCGTGGTTAAAAATCGTGGAGCGTATTAAACCTCGTCTGGTTCAAATTTATTCCTTATCGAGAATACCCGCTTCAAGCAATGTGGAAAAGATTGAATTATCGGTTTTGAATTCCATTTCGGAAAGAGTTCAAAAACTTAACATTCATACATTAGTAACTCCTTAACTAAACTATTATGTCAGTAATAATGGAATTTGCAATGTTCCCGACCAATAAAGATCATGGCGTGAGTGAATTTGTAGCGCGTATCTTAACCATTGTTCAAGCAACGGGATATGAATACCAACTTACACCCATGGGCACTATTGTAGAAACACCCGAACTTTCAGACGCTCTCTTAGTGATCGAAAAAGCAAATGAACTCCTCCTACCCGATTGTCATAGAGTATATTGCACCGCAAAGTTTGATATTCGTATGGGCGACAAAAAACGAATGAAACAAAAAACAGATTCCGTAAAAAATCGAATTGGAGATGTAAATACTTGATGATTAATCCAATAGTGTTACATATAATGATTTTAATGTTCTGTAATATTTCACAGAGCAAAGAATCAAATAATAAGATACCTTTTCAAATTGGTGAAAGGGTATCTTATTCTGTTTATTACAATTGGGGGCCAATATGGATGAGAGCTGCCAATGTGGATTTCAGTATTCAATCGGAAATATACAAAACAAAACCTATTTTCAAATTTATATCCACTGGATCCTCCATACCCAGTTACGACTGGTTCTTTTATGTACGCGACACATTTATAAGCTACAGCGAAAAAAACAATCTCCACTCCTACTATTATTTTCAAAACAGTTGGGAAGGTTCTGTTAAATTAAAAAACACACTTCAATTCGATCGTTTTTCAAATACAATTACGGCCAGGCTCGAGTCATCAAAAAAAGCCACTGTTGATACCATATTTGATTATAAACCCGAAACCCGAGATTTGCTAAACGCAGTTTATTATTGTAGAACCATCAATTTTGATTCGCTCAAAATCAATCAAACCATGCCTATAAAAACTGTTTTTGACGATTCAATCTACAATCTGTATATTCGATTTATGGGCAAAGAGGTTATTACACTTAAAAATGGGCGCAAATTCAACACCGTGAAAATTAGAGCCAAACTGATTGCTGGAACCATTTTTACGGGCGGTGAAGATTTGGAAATTTGGATTAGCGACGACCCATGTAGAGTACCCATTAAAGTGGTTGCTAAAATACTGATTGGCAAAGTACAAGCCTTCGTTAACGAAACTGAGAACTTAAAATATCCTTTATCTTCCGAAATTCGAGAATAAATCAATCTATTTTAATAATTTTGTCCACATCATCAAAACTCTCGAATCATGAACATTGCTGTTAACACTCGCCTTCTACTTGATAATAATATGACTGGTATCAGTTGGTATATTTTCGAAACCATGCAACGATTTGTTGAGAAACACCCAGAGCATACGTTCTACTACATTTTTGACCGTCCTTACGATAAGAAATTCATCACAGCACCCAATATTATCCCTGTTGTAATTCCATTCAAATGTCGATTTCATCCTTATTTCTATACTATTTGGTATGACTTATTAGTACCTATGGTATTGAAAATGAAAGACATAGATCTATTTATTTCAGGTGATGGTGTTTTGTCACTAACCACAAAGATTCCGACCATTTTAGTAATCCACGATTTGGCGTTTGAACACTATCCGACATTCATTCCGAAAAAAATGTCGAACTACCTCCGATCAAAGACGTCAAAATATGCGCATAAAGCCGTTAAGATAGCCACAGTGTCGGAGTATTCGAAAAAAGACATTGCGGAGCGATATGGCATAGAAGAAGCCAAAATTGGGGTTGTTTACAATGGCACACACCAACTGTTCAAACCACTAACTGTAGATCAGAAAACAGAAGTGAAAAACAAATATGCAGAAGGAAACGACTATTTCTTATTTGTAGGAACCATTCATCCGCGGAAAAATTTACACAATCAACTTTTGGGATTCGAAATGTTTCGCAAAGAGAACCCTGATGCAAAACATAAATTTATTGCCGTGGGCAATACATGGATTTGGGACAAGGCGTTGAATGATATTTACGAATCACTGGAATTCAAATCGGACGTTAATTTTATAGGACACCTTCCAACCTTTGATCTTACGCAAATAGTAAGTGCGGCAACCGCGTTGATGTATGCCTCAATTTTCGAGGGATTTGGTATTCCAATTATTGAGGCATTTCAATCCGAAACCCCCGTTATTACTTCAAACACCTCATCGATGCCCGAAGTTGCTGCCGATGCCGCAATATTGGTTGATCCCTTTAACCCACTAGAGATTGCCAATGCAATGAGTGCAATTTATACGAACCCAGCACTGCGAGCACAACTGATTGAAAAAGGTCGTACACGAAAAGAGTGCTTCACGTGGAGTAGAACATCCGATTTATTTGACGAAATTGTTACTCCCATTTTGAAATAACGGCGAATTATATTTGTTGGTTTGTCGTGAGGTTGAGTTGTTGAGTCGGAAAAATTCTAAACAATTTTCAACATTTCTCAATACCAAATTTTCACAAATCACTGTTTACCAATTAGTGATCACAGCTTTTATTGTACGCAATATGACAATCATTTAGTAATTCTTTTTAGGATAAATATCAAACCACCAATCGGGTAAATCCTTTAAATATCGATCCCACCACGCCATAATTGTGTTGTGCCACGCTACTCGGTGTTCAAATCCTACAATATGATGATCGGCATCTTTTACAGTAACCAATTCAACCTCTTTGCCAAGAATTTTCAGGGCAGTGTAAAACTGATAACTCTCCACGGGCGGCACGTTGGTATCGCTGTCGCCGGTAATTAAAAGCAATGGAGTTGTCACTTTATCGGCGTTAAATAGCGGGCTTTGATTTACATAAATTTCCTTTGAATTCCACGGATACCGATCGGCTGTAGCTTCTGAACTATAGGCATATCCCCAATATCCTGCACCCCAATAACTTGATATTGAACTAATTCCGGCGTGGGAAATTGCAGTTCTAAAAATATTTGTTCGAGTTGTTAAATACATGGTCATAAAACCACCATACGATGCTCCGGCACATCCAACTCGATCGGCATTGGCGTATGGATGCGCCTTGAGAAAAGCTTTGGTAGATTCAATGATCTCGTCGGCAACTGTAATTCCCCAATTATTAACATGTGCCGAGGAAAATTCTTGTCCATATCCGGTGGTTCCACTTGGTTGCAAAACATAAACAATAAAATCGTGTCCAGCCCATAAATTAAAGGGATATCGACCCGCAAATGTTCTACCAACGGGCGATGTTCCGCCATAGTAATAAACAATAACCGGGTATTTCTTATTTTCATCGAAATGCAAAGGCAAATAAACTCTACCTTGAATATCAGTTCCCTTTTTGGTCTTATAATTCCATTCTTGGGTGGTTCCAAAATCAACATTAGCATACTTTACATGCTCGCTACTATCGATACAGGTGAGATTTTTTCCCTCGGCGTCGGACAAATAATAGCGTGGAAAACTGTTTGTTTTGTTTCCTTCAAAAGCAATTTTAGTTCCTAGCTGATTAATATTTAACGAACTAATATACAATTCATTATTTGTTATTTTAGTGTATTTTTTCGTCGATAAATCGTACTTAAAAATTCCACGGGAATCTTTATCCAGAGCATAAATAAAGATGGATTCACTGTTTTGAGGCCAAAAGGCGGAACTTATGGATGGATTAAAAGTCAATGAAATTGGTTCAACTTTTTGATTTATAATGGTATATAGATATAATTGTTGATCGTAGTTATTAGCAATCTTATGTTTTCCAATATTTTCGCCTATTTTCCCAAATGCCGATGGACCGCCTTGACACAACAATGTTTTATTGTCGGGTGAAAAACTCACATTAACTGCAAACCGTTTATCGGTCCAAAGTGTATCCACTGCAAGCGTTTTCATATCCATTAAATACATGTTTTGCTTAGAAAACGGACGTTCGGTATAATCATTTTTACTGGTACTAAAGGCTATGGTTTTACTGTCGGAACTTATGTCGTTCAAATAAGTTGAGAGTGACCCGTATGTAATTCGTGTTTTTAAGGTCATTTGAATATCGTATTTATACAAAAAAGATCGCGTTTTATAACCCGGAATACGATCTGCCATACCCATAACTTGGCGTGTAGTTTTATATTCGAACTTACTTTTTTCATACATCGAATAAATTACATAGGTTTCATTAGGAGCCCATTGGTAGGAACTAAAATTATTTGTTTCTGAAAAAAGTTTATTAATCGTTAAATCACTTAAATTCATGATTATTAATTCATTATTGTTGTCCGCTTTGGAGAGATAAGATATTCTGTCCGATGCCGGTAACCATTGCAATTGAGAAACCTCGTTTGAATTTAATCGATACACGATTTGATTATTCTCCGTGGTCCGAATTTCAATCCACCTAGAGAGCGTCTTTCCTTTGTTTCCAACATTTTTATGTGCAATTGTGTAGTATTTTCCACTATACGATAAATTCACATTACTGGAACTTTTTCCAGTTAAGACATCCTGTATGGTTTTAATCCGATTGGGCTGTGTTGTAAAATGTAGGATGGTACTCAAACTATCGTTGTCGGAAATAACCTCAAAACGACCATTCCATGTGTTGGAATCATTTTCGGTAATCATCGATTTCACAACGATTTGATGTGTGCCTCTTTCGAGCTTTAGTTCCTTTGTTTGACTTCCCGCTTTCTCGATATTCTTCTCAATAGATGTTTTTTTAAACACCTCTTCCCCATTAATCCACACCCGAAACAATTGTGAACTTGAAGCTTTCAATTTGATCTGCGTCCATTGATCGAGCACTAAAAAACTGGTTAAATAGAGAAACTGATTGGGCATTTCATGATTTCTATTTAATAAGACATTACCCTCAGAAAAAGTTAAGCCACTCCATTGAATTGAATTCTTATCGGTAGAGTTGTCAAAAGAGAACTCATCAATAGCATGATGGTCAAATTTCAACAAGTCCGTGTTTGAAAAAGAATCGTTTTCAACATTCTTTATATCCTTAAAAGCTGGATTTTGTAAATTCATCACATTCGACACCATCCAATTTTTAATGGGTAAGGTATCGGCCATTAATAGCATATTTACTGCCATTAGAAAAACCAGGGTAGATACAACTTTTTTCATAAGGGAACATTTTTATAATTAAATGATTAAACAGCGTATAAATCTCATTATAGTAGCGATTTATAATATATATTTACTCAAAACACTCTATTTATTACATAAATCAACAAAATCGAACTTGGTTACATCAAAAAGCCCTTTATCGCCCAATTTCAATTTAGGAATAACCAACAGACTCATAAAAGCAAGCGTCATAAATGGTGATTTAAGTAAAGAACCGTTTTGTTTCGTTAAATTATCGAGTTTAAGATATTTTGAGGCGACCACCTCAACACTTTCATCAGAAATTAATCCTGCAATTGGAAGTGAAAGAAGTTCAATTTTATTGTTTTTCGCCACCGACAACCCACCTTTATTAACCACCACCGCGTTTATAGCAGAAACTATATCATCATCGGAAACTCCAACGGCAATTATATTATGACTATCGTGTGCAACGCTGCTTGCAATTGCGCCATTTTTTAGATTAAACCCTTTTATAAAACCCACTATTGGTTCGGCATTATGATCGTATCGATTCAAAACAACTAATTTCAATATATCATCATCGAGATTTGAAACACAAAAACCATTCTCCTCCTCTACTTTACATATAATATGCTCGGTAAATAATTGTCCATCGAACGCTTGAATTACATTCATGGTTGAACCAGTTGCAGGCACATGAATTTGATCTGATATAATTTCGCTTGCATTAAAATTATTGAGATTTATGGGCTCTGGTATATAATCGAAGGAATTATTCCCATCAAATGCCAATTCTCCATTGATCCATGTTTGAAGAATTTTGAACCGTTTTAAATCATCTACGACAATAAAATCAGCGGGATCTCCTTTTTGCAATAAACCCACATCCAATTTATAATGCGAAATGGGGTTTACAGTCATTGCTTGCAATACATTCCAAAAGTCGAGTCCCTTATCTTTTCCTACTCGAATAAACCGATCGAGATAGCTACTAGAGAAGTTTTCGGGGTGAAAATCGTCGGAACAAATCATTACATGATCGGGATACAAATCAATTAAAGGATAAAGTTCTTCAAAATCCTTGGCAGCAGAACCATCACGAATCAATATTTTCATTCCTAAACTAATCTTCTCCTCTGCCTCCGCCAACGTAGTGCATTCATGATCTGTATCAACACCCGCTTTTATATATTCATTCAACGGCTCGCCTGTTAAACCAGGCGCATGTCCGTCGATGGGAAGATTTCTATCAATGGCCACTTTAAGTTTTGCCATCACATCGGGACTTTGGTTTACCACTCCTGGAAAATTCATCATTTCGGCTAAATACTTCAATCCGTATTCATCGAACAAATAAGCAATATCCTCGGGACTCAATACGGCACCACTGCTCTCAAAAGGAGTTGCCGGAACACATGAAGGAACACCAAAGTAAAACTTGAAAGGCACCTTTTGGGCATTTTTGATCATAAACTCAACACCTTCGATACCACACACATTGGCAATTTCGTGTGGGTCGGATACTGTAGCCACAACTCCGAACCGTACAGCATTTTGCGCAAACCTACCTGGAGTAATCATTGAGCTTTCTATGTGTATATGAGCGTCGATTAACCCTGGAACGATATAAATATTATTAACATCCTCGGCAGGCATGATATCTACAATTGTTCCATTTTCAACAAATATCCGCCCTTTAAAGATATTTCTCCGCAAAACATCTACCATATATCCACTAATTACCATAATTCATTTAAGTTTTATGCTCCACATGGAGCATTTTATTTACAAATATCTTGATTCGCTCCACGTGGAGCGATATATAAACGTTTGTGCTCCACGTGGAGCACAAGCATTATTTCAATTAACGTCCTAGAAACATCAGTAATACAATGATATCACTAGGATTAACTCCGCTAATGCTTAAAGCTTGCCCGATAGTTTTTGGTTTTATCTTCATTAACTTCTGTCTTCCTTCTATACTAATATTCAGCAACCGATCGTAATTAACATTTTCCGGTATCAACAACTGGCTAAACTTTTGTATCTTTTCAGCATTAGCTTGCTCCTTTTCGATATAACCTTCATATTTCAATTTAATATCAACGGATTGCAACTCAATGGCACTAATAGGTTCCGGAAACGGGATGTAATCCTTTAATGATTGGCTCGACAATTCTGGTCGCACAATGAGTTTAGATATACGTGTTTTCTGATTTAATGCTGAAGAACTTACACTCTCCAAATATGGATTAATTTCACTGGGTGTAACACTATTATTTTCAACAAAACTGATATAATTACTAATACGATTGTATTTCTCATCTGTAAAACGCATACGTTCTTCGGATGCTAAACCCAGATTATATCCCAATTGCGTCAAACGCTCATCGGCATTATCCTGTCGTAATAAAATTCTAAATTCGGCCCTACTGGTAAACATGCGATAGGGTTCCGTAATTCCTTTAGTAATTAAATCGTCAATTAGAACACCTATATAGGCTTGATCGCGTCGCAGTACAATTGAATCTTGCTCTTTAAGGGATCGAACAGCATTAATTGCAGCCATTAAACCTTGTGCAGCGGCTTCTTCGTAACCCGTAGTTCCATTAATTTGACCTGCAAAATAAAGAGATTTAATATTCTTAGTTTCTAGGGTTGGTTTTAAATCTAAGGGATCGAAAAAATCATATTCAATGGCATACCCAGGTCGTAATATTCTTACATTTTCAAAACCCGACACCTGTTTTAACGCTTTTAATTGAATATCCCATGGTAAGGAACTACTAAAACCATTGAGATAATACTCCATAGTGTTCCATCCTTCAGGCTCAAAAAAAAGTTGGTGGGCACCTTTTTCACTAAATGTAACAATTTTATCTTCAATACTTGGACAATATCGGGGTCCTAAACCTTTAATTGTACCACTAAAAAGAGGTGAATATTCAAATCCAGTGGCCAAGATTTCATGAACTAGTGGATTTGTGAAAGCAATCCAACAACTTTTTTGACGTTTGGGAGTATGCATATGCGGTAAGAAACTAAAAAGTTCCGGGTGTTCATCGCCTTTTTGTTCCGACAATTTAGAAAAATCGATGGATCGAGCATCGACACGAACAGGGGTTCCCGTTTTTAGTTTTCGAACATTGAAACCAAGATCTTTAACTTGGGCAGAAATGGTGTCATTGCTCTTTTCCGCCACTCGTCCACCCTTTACTTGAGATGTTCCAACATGCATTAAACCATTAAGAAAGGTACCGTTAGTTAATATAACAGCTTTACTTAAAAATGGAATTCCAATTTCAGTTTCCACTCCAATAATTCGATCTCCTTCAATTAATAGTTTGGCAACATTATCTTGAAATAAATCCAAATTGGGAGTTTTCTCCATAAGTCTACGCCAGTAATTGGAAAAAAGCCTACGATCCGATTGAACACGAGGAGACCAAACAGCAGGGCCTTTGCTTCTATTAAGCATTCGAAATTGAATTGCGGTCTTATCACTCACAATTCCAATTAAGCCTCCCATGGCATCAATTTCTCGTACAATTTGACCTTTTGCTATTCCGCCCATGGCAGGATTACAGGACATAGCTGCAATTTTCTCCAAATCCATGCTTATGAGCAAGACTTTAGAACCCATATTTGCAGCGGCAGTTGCAGCCTCCGCACCAGCGTGCCCGGCGCCAACTACAATAATATCATAATTAGGTGTCATTAAAATAATTTCAAGTAGTTATCCTCCTTAGTCCGCATTAAGGTAATTTGATCATTAGTAGAGTCATTATAGCCCATCAAATGAAGTAAACCATGAATTATAACCCGATTAAATTCTTCTAAAAAATCGACCTTATTTAATAAAGCGTTCTCAACTATTCGGTCAAAACTTAAATAGAGTTCTCCATCAATTTTATTTCCATCGTTATAATTAAAAGTAATTATATCGGTGAAAAAATCATGACCAAGAAAATCGTTGTTTATTTTAAGGAGGTTTTCGTCGTTGGTAACTATAATGTTCAAATTACGAATAGTAAAATCTTCATTCTTAGCAGAGTGATCTAACCATTTTCTACATTGTTTTTTAAAACCTCGAACATATGTAAAATCAACTTCATCGGTATAAAAATTAATCATCAAACAAGTTCTTTATATCTTTCAGGGAAAAATTTCAATAAAAAGGTTTTACTCTCTTTATTGTAGTTAAACTCATCGGATAGTTTTTGCATTAAAAATATGCCTCGACCATGGGGATTTTCAATATTTTCGTCCTTAGTTGGATCTGGAATCATATTTAAATCAAAACCATTCCCTTCATCCGTAATTTCGAATTGTATAAGTTTTTCATTATACTGCATTCTAATTTTAACAGATTTTAATGGGTCTCTTTTATTTCCATGAATTATACAATTGGTAACGGCTTCTAACACTGCAATTAAAATATTGCCAAAAACTTCATTACCACCAAGAAAATCACCGCAAATTTCTTCAATAAGTTTTTCGACAATAGCTATATTTTTTATCTCGCTATTGATATGCAGATCCTTAGTTATCATTTGATTCGATTTCATGATTTAGATAAATTTGGTGTAAATCTAAATAATATTTACTTAAATTCAGTATCCTATATATAATAAACTCCTCGATATAGCGATCTTCCAGTGTATCGTTCGTCATTTGGGTGGGTGTAGTAACAAATTGTTTTCTATTTTCACGAGACTCTCTTTTTTGCTCCTTTTTCCGTTCCATTTCGGCCTTATCCGATTCAAGTAACCGGGTTATTATTCGTTCCTGTCGCAAAATAGTTTCATTATTGATGGATTTATTAATAATATCATTAATATTTTTATCGAGTAATTTATTCACCTCTTGCAAAATATTTTTTGTTGGCTGATCCATTTCGCCTTGATTAATCATATCACTAATACTTTTTTGCATTTGCTCCTGCTGCGATAAATATTTACCTAATTGTTTACTAATGGATTCTCCATTATTTTTCCCCTCCCCATTTTTCGCATCTTGAAGTTGTTTCATTAAATCTTTCAATTTACTTTTTAAACCATTTTGTGTTTTAGCCATTTCACCTGGACTTGGTTTTCCTTTTCCTGGTTTTGGGCAACCTCCACCTTGTCCACTACTATTCATATCCTCTTCGGCTTTTTGTATAGATTCGTCGATAAATAGCAATAAATTATTATAATGCATTAATAATTTAGATTGTTGAATATAAACTGGTTGGGGTTGTTCTGTCATTAATTTATCAATAATTACAGTATTTATATTACCAACGTTGTTCATATCATCAGTCAACAAATTACCCATTAATGGATTTCGAGTAATGAGCTGATTTAAACTATCGCGAATAAATCCCCAAGAATCAACCATGTTTTTTTGATTGAGTCGTACTCGATTAAAAGAAGGGGATCTTTGTGAAATATTTTTAAGACTGTCTATTAACTCCTCTTGGGTAAAAGATATGAACAGTAGATTGGAACGTAATTGTTTCAAATTTTCAATATCTTCGGAATTTTGTTCTTCCAAGTTACTGTTTAAATCCATTTCCATCTGAGAAGCTAACTCGCTAATTTTATTTCCACTTTTAGAATTTTGATTTTTATCATTTTCATTAGAATCATTGGAATCAAGATCGTTGTTAATTTCATTTTTTTCATCCTTGAATTCCTCTAGGCTTAATGGCTTTTTTAAATTTTCATTCTTTTTAATTAACTCATTATGTTCCAATAACTTATTCTTTACTTTTTCTTCAATATCTTCCCGCGAATTAACGTCTTTCGCCTCTTTTAGTTGGTCCGACAACGATTTTAAATCTTTAACCAGATTAACAAGGCCTTTTTCGACCTCAAAACGTTTAAGCATTTCCAAATTATTTTCCATCATTTGTTCTAACGTTTCGAGGGACATTTTTTCGTCATCCTTGTTTTTAGAAGATGGTTTTAATTCACTTTTTAATTTTTCCAATTCTTGTAAAAGATCAAAAAGTTCTTTATCCATAATTTTATCGAGCAATTCCTGAATTTGATTTTGTTTTTCAGTTAGCTTTTGATTTTTTGTGTCTCTATTTTGAAGATTAGAAAGGGATTTAATTTCCTTATTCATATTACTAATTTCCTCCATTATGGAGCTCATCTCTTTTTGTCCTTGAATAATTTGATCGCTCAATTGATCCTTTTCCCATTTATTCAAATTTTCAGTTTTAAATCGCTTCTCCAATTCCTTATTTTGTTCTTTCAGCATTTTCAACATTTCAATTCCCACGGTCATTTTACTCATAAGCTGAGTAGAAGTACTATCCATTCGTTGATTAATCTCATCTTCATCCGGAATTTTAAAAACTTGTAATTGCGATTTAGTTGTTTTAAAATTATTGATAACATCATTATCTGACACAACAAAATAGTAATTCAACGCATTAGTACCTAAATGTTTGGATAGATCGTAAAAATATACTTCGTAAAAAAACTTTTGATTGGATGAGTTATAAGAGATGGGTATAGTAAAATTGACGCTGGTATCTTGGGTCTCTACAATAAGTTCTAATCTTGAAAAACCATAATCGTCCATAATTTGACCTTCAAAAAGGATGGGTTTAGTGAGTTCTAAAACAGGATTTGATTTAACCTCAATTTGTGGATATAAATCGGATATTACTTTTCCATAAAATTGAATATCAGTATTATTCCAAATATCACCCGTAAATAATTGAATTGAATATGGAAAATCGAAATAGAGCGTTTTTTTGTACTTAAATTGATCGGAACTAGAAATAATTTCTGCGGTATCCGTACTGGTTGAAATAACAATTTTTTTGGTGTTTTCAGCACTAAACACCCATTCTACAGTACTTCCAGCAGGAAAAGAAAAGTTACCGATGCCATTAACTTCAATTAAGTCTAAATCGGTATATTTAGGGGGATGTATATAAACATCAATTCCTTTAAAAACGGGTAATAAAAAGCATTTCAAAGCATAAATAGGGCTTTGATTAATATTGTCATGTAAAAAGAACTTAACAGACTGATTTACTTTGTTAAAGGTGAAACTCCACGTAGAATCATCCATGGATTTAGCATAAAAATCCTTATCCCCGATTCGACAAAAAACCTCTTTTGGCTGATAACTACCAGTTACTATAAAATGCAAATCAAAATTTTCATTTTGTTTTAATTCCAAATTCTCATTTAATATTTTAAAATCAAGAAATTTGTAGGAGACTATATGTCCAGGATTAAAAAAACGTATTGATGCAATATTAAAAATTTGATAACTTAGGGAATAGAAACCTACAAAGAATGCCAGAATTATTATTGAATAACGTAAAAAGGCAACATTAAAGGATCCAATGGAAATATTCTTCTTTACAGAAGATTTCAATTCTACATTTCGTTGTAAAATAGCTTTAGAAACCAGCGAATTTATGGAATCAATATCATATAGCTCTAAATAAGTCAATAACTTATCATCTATTTCGCTTTTGTTAATTAATAACTTGGCAATAGAAATATTATCATAGCCTGGAATAACTAAAAATACTTTAAGAATGGGTAATAAAATATAACGGATAAAAAGATAGAGCGTTAAAAAAAGATACAGTGATAAAACAAAATAGCGAATAGAAGTACTAAAGCTAAAAGCTATATCGGCCAAAATAAAAAAAAGAAATAGGGAACCCAAAACAACAAAAATCAACAAAAAATTACCCGCTATTTCTTTTCCAAAAAGTGAAATACGTAGCGATTTTAATTTATCGTTAATAATAGGATCGAATTCTATTTTTCTTTTGCTAACCATTTTTGAGGATCTAATTTAACATTCTCTTTCCAAATTTGAAATTTCAAAATAGAGACATCGGAATTTTCATTGGCTGCAAGAATACCTATTACTTGTTTAGTTTTAATATCTTCGCCTGCTTTTACATAAACATCAATTAAATTACTATAAACTGATAAATAACTACCATGACGTACAATTACAACTTTATTCATTCCTGGTATTATGAAAACATTTCTAACCGTGCCGTTGAAAACTGAACGAACCGCACTTCCCTTTGCCGTAGAAATATCAATGCCATCATTTCGAATTATAATTCCTTTTAACACCGGATGGTTATGTTCACCAAAGTTTTCAGTAATAATTCCACGTTCTAAAGGCCACGGTAACTTGTTTAAATTAGAGGAAAATTGGTCGTTCAAAATTTGTTCCTGTGGAGTTAATTGATAAATTTTAGCTCCCTTTTTACTTTTAGCAATTTCCTCGGCGATTATTCGTTCAATTTCTTGTTGTAATTTTTTAGCTAATTTTTCTTTTTTTGCTATTTCTGCCTTCAATTGTTTCTCTTTGGAAGAGAGTGATTTTAATAGCTTTTCTTGTTGTTTTTTCTCAGTACTCAACTTATTTGTTTCTTTACTAACCTCCGTTAAAAGATGCTGTTTGCTATCTTTTAATTCCTCATAAATCATTACACGTTTTTGTAACACGGTTTGTGTAGCTTCAATAGATTGGATTTGTGATTTACGGTATTTTGAATAATAATGAAGATATCGTAGTCGCCGATATGCTTGATTAAAATCTTTACTAGCAAATATGTACATTAGTTTATCACTGGTTTTAAATGTTTTAAAGGCTTGCATAACTAATTTTACATATTCGGTTCGCAATTTATCTAAATCACTTTTTAAACCAGAAATAACTTGCTGTTCAGTGGCAATATTGGATTCAATTTGTAAAATTTCACCCTTAATATTTTGAATATTTCGTGTACGAAGTTCAATTTTCTTATTTGTAATAATGTAATTTTCGACAGAACTTTTACGCTGATCTTGTGTTGATTTTAAAAGATTAGTAGCATACTCTAAATCATTTTGTGTTTTACGCCTCTCTTTTTCTAAATCAATACGAGTTTGAGAAAAAACATAATATCCAGTGTTAAAAAAGAACGCTATACAAAAAAGATATTTGAATATACGGCTCATAATAGATTACTTAAGTTCAATGGTTTCATACTTATTAGGAACTTTAAAAGGAATCTTAAAGTTTTTATCAATGGTGATTTTATTAAATTCGATTTCTATTTTTGTTTCTACATTATTGTCATGAAATACAATTTTAATATTTTGTGGGAGTATCCGACCATCGATATTTAAGTAATTATTATATTTCACAGTAACTTTTATGGGGCTCGATACTTTACTTAATTCAAATTCTTTAATTTTAAACGATTTAGAATCAATGGTAATATTGGAAGAAAAATCGTGAAATTGTTCATTTAAAATAAATTCACCATCCACAGTTTCATCAATTATAAAAGATTTTCCAGATGGAGAAATACTATCAGGCCATAAAAAAGTACTTGTTAATATATTTTGTAAAACATGATAATTTATGCTTGTACCTAACATTTTTTCGGTTTTACAATAAGATCCAAAATAATAGGATTTGTCTCTAAAATTCACAACTTCAAACTTATCAACCGTGAGTAGCGCACGACCTAAATTAATTCCAAGAGCTAGATTAAAATTAATCCATATAGCACTGTCATTTAATATTCTAATATTTCCGTTTAAATTATTAGATGAACCGTCGCGTTGAATATTGACGGAGTATTTAATACCCAAAGTTTGATACGTAGGATTTACATTACTAGCAAACTGAACTAATTCGTTTCTATCAATTCGTTGCAAATTAATTCGTTTCCGTTTTAGGGTAGAAGTACACTGAGAAAATAATAGTAATACGATTACTATGATAAATAGTCTATTGTTCGAAATATTCACCTGTTTCAATTTTTTTATTAATACTATCCGATTCTAATCCTTTATTTTTTGCCTCTTTCCATGTTGAAATAGCCAATTCCTTTTGTCCATTCATAAATAAAATATCGCCGTAATGACCTAAAATAACAGCGCTATTTGTTCCCCCATTTAAAATAGCTTTTTCAATATAAAATAAAGCATCACTATATTTCTTTAATTTAAAAAGTATATAAGCATAAGTATCTAAATAGGTTGAATTTTTTGGTTCCAATTTCACAGAACGTTGACTCATATCTAAAGCTTTGTTTAAATCCATATTATCAAGTGCCAAGTAATAAGCATAATTATTAAGGGCAATTATATCGTTATTGTTAAGTTTCAAAATTTCGTCGTAAATTAAAAAGGCCTGATTTTTATTTTCCATTATGAAATAAATTTCAGCTAAATAATGTAAAATTTGAACTTTATCTTCATCCAAAACACCGGTAAGTCGTTTTGCAAATAAAAAATCTTCTAAACTTTTCCTATATTGTTTAACTTGTAAATAAGCAAATCCACGCAATATAAAAATGTCTTTTTGATTTGGGAAGTAGATGAGTGCTGAATCAGCAACGGATATTAAACGGTCATATTCCTTTTCAGTTTCTAGAATATAGAGCGAAAAAAGCCACATTTGAAGATTCGATGGATTAAGTTTTAAAGAATATAAAAAATCATTTAAAGCTTCTTTGTTTTTTCCTGTTCGATATAAAACATTCCCATGAAAATAACGAACATCTGGATTTTCGGGATATTGGTTATACAAATTAATAATAAGTGGATCAAAGATATTAGCACCAACCCCATCTATTTTTTCAAACGATTTTGATAATTCAACAATGATGGATAATTTGGATAAAACATCGACTGAAGTACTGTTTATTAACCTTTCGCTATAATCAATAACAGATACTAAATCCCCTTTTTGTAAGGATATTTTAACCATACCTATGAGTGCTTGCTCATGAAATTTATTATTAACCAATAATTTCTCATAAACTTCACCACTTTTGTTGAACTTTCCTAAGCTAAAATAGTAGTCACCTAAAATAACAGTTGCTATCTCAATTTTCGGATTCCGTTTGATAACTGATAGTAAATATTTTTCTAAGTTTTTGAATCGCTTCTGATTCACCAAATTTTGATATCTATTGAGTACAAGTTCTTCATTGAGCCCAAATTTCCTTTCAAAATTATCCAAATACGTATCTAATAGCTTATATTTTTCGTTTTTATCAAGAACACCAAAAATATCGTACCATAATTCAATATTATTATCATTCTGTTTTAGTATTTTTTCATACATCGAAATAGCTATTTCAAAATCGCCATTGGCATCACTACTTTGTGCAAAAAGAAGGGCATATTCATTTTTGGATGGGATTAACTGATATGCTTTTTTAGAATTGAGAACAGCAAGAGGATAGTCTTTCCGTTGTAGATAAAATTTACCTAATTCAAAATATGCCACTGCATAATTAGAATCGATTTCAATTATAGTATTAATTTGCTGTAGAAATTCTTCAGTGGAACCAAATAATTGAGCTCGTTTAGCATCAATTAAAAAGGAATTCAATTTTTTATTATCTGTAGTAACCTGTATATTAGTATTATGCAAGGTTTTGTTGGTACAGCTATTAAAAATAAATGTAACCAAAAAAAACATTGCAATTTTTAACACCACGATCTTGTGCATAATTAATCTTTTAAAAATATTAGGTTTAAACTATTTACCTGTGTGTCCAAAACCTCCTGAATTTCGTTCCGATTTATCTAAATCAACAACAATTTCGAAATTTACTGTTTCGTACTTAGATATAACCATTTGACAAATTCGATCTCCTGATTTTATCTCAAAATCAATGTTGGAATGATTAATCAATATAACCCCAATTTCGCCTCGATAATCACTATCGATGGTACCTGGTGAATTTAAAACAGTAATTCCATTATTTAAAGCCAAACCACTTCGTGGTCTAATTTGAGCCTCATAACCTACAGGGAGTTGAATAAAAAGTCCTGTTTTTATACGTTGAAATTCACCAGATTTTAATATAATTGATTTTTCAGGTAAATAGGCACACAAATCCATTCCGGCGCTGCCATGGGTTTGATATTTTGGTATCGATATATTCGGATTACATTTTAACTTAACGGTTACCATAGGATTTTAGTTTATTCAAAATTTCTTTGTTTGAAAAGATTACAAAAATAAGATAAGCAACTATTAAAACAGAATTATAGAGAAAATTAATAATTTCGTTATCAAAACGAATCACCTTCCCGAAGACAAATATAAGTACGGCAAATCCAAAAACTGAGAACATTGCTTTAAATTCATATTTAATGTAGTAATGAATTTGTCCGTAATAAATAGTTAGAATTAACATTGAAAAATAACATAATAAAGTAGCAATTGCACTTCCAGTATATCCCATAATAGGAATCAAAATAATATTTATAAGTAAAGTAACCAGTGCACCCACTAATGCAAAGATAGCAGAAAAATAAGTTTTATCGGTTACTTTGTACCAAACTGACAAAGTGTAATATAGTCCAAAAAATAGATGCGCCAACAATACAATAGGTACTATATGCAAACCATCGTAATAATTAGAACTGATAAAATATTTAAAGTAATTTATAAAAAGTGTTACTCCCAATAAAATTAGTAATCCAAAATATAGATAATACTTTGTTATGATAGCATAATTTGATTTGCTATCGGAATTATCGGAAATTTTAAAGAAAAAGGGTTCTAAACCAAAACGAAACATGGAGTTAAAAATCGAAAGCAACATTCCAATTTTATAATTGGCTGAATAGACCCCGATTTGTTGCATTGCATTTACATCTTTAGGCAACATAAAATTTAACAATATTTTATCGGCAACTTCATTTATCATTCCCATTAATCCACTTAACATAATTGGAAAAGAATAAATAATCATCTCTTTTAACAAACTAATATCAAACAATTTATAAAATCGCCAAGTGTGTGGAATCAAAAATAAAAACGTGAAAAAATTGGCAATTAAATTGGCTCTAAATGTATATTCTAGCAATCGTGAAGGATCATAAATGGAACTAAAATCTATGGAGGTATTTTTTTGTAGTAAAGGAATTAGCCACAAATAAAAGAGATTTACTATTATGTTAATAACCACACTCAACAGTTTTAGAGTGGCAAATAATTTGGCTTTTTCAAGATAACGTAGCGTTGCGAATGGAATAGTGCTTATTACATCTAACGTAATAATTCCAATAAAATACCAAATATATTCTACTTTAGGGTTACCAATAAAGGCAGCAATGGCAGTGTCGGAAGAGAATATGAGACACGAAAAGATAATACTATTGAACAAAAGAAATACGAACGAAGCACTATATACTTTTTCAATTCCTCGTTTTTTGGCATACCTAAAAAAGGTGGTTTCCATACCAAAAGTAAGCAGTATAATTAGAAATGCACTGTAGGAATATAAATAAGTATGGGTACCATAATCCACAACTGTGGGTAATACACGAGTGTAAAATGGAGTTAGTAGAATATAATTTAATATTCTTGGCACCACCGATCCGATACCATAAATGGCCGTCTGACCAGCAAGTTTTTTAAATTGATTCATTAAAATATGATTAACACTAAATACTCAAATCCAGCATTCTTTTCAGTGGAATAAGTGCTTTTATTCGTAAATCTTCCGGAATTTCTATTTCTGGAAGTTCATATTTTAAAGATAGGTATATTTTCTTCAAAGTAATCAGTTTCATAAAAGAACAGTCGTTACAACCACAGGTACTATCTTCGGGCGGAGCAGGAATAAGATGCTTTTCCGGATTTTTTAAATTCATTTGATGTAAAATTCCAGATTCAGTGGCTACAATAAACTGTTGTTTTTTCGAAGTACTTACATAATTTAATAGTGCAGATGTACTACCCACAAAAGCAGATATAATCAGAATTTCGTTAGGACATTCAGGATGTGCAATTAATTCAGCTTCAGGATATTGCTTCATTAATTCAACAATTCGTGGTAAGCTAAACTGTTTATGAACATGACAAGCTCCATCCCAAATAACCATCTCTCGTTTGGTAATTTTTTGAATATAAGAGCCTAAATTTTTATCGGGTGCAAACAATACCTTTTCGTCTTTTGGCAACGAATTTACCATTTTAACAGCATTGCTACTTGTGCATATAATATCTGATAAGGCTTTAACTTTAGTCGAACTATTAACGTAAGTTATAACCGTATGGTTGCGATGTTTTTTCACAAATTTTTCAAACTCATCAGGAGGGCAACTATCCGATAAAGAGCAACCTGCATTCAAATCTGGGATAATAACTTTTTTTGTTGGATTTAATATTTTCGCAGTTTCCGCCATAAAAGAAACTCCCGCAAAAATTATTATATCCGCATCTGTTTTTTCGGCAGCTTGAGCAAGTGCTAAACTATCGCCCAAATAATCAGAAATATTTTGAACTTCAGGAATTTGATAATAGTGCCCAAGTATGATTGCATTTTTTTCTTTCTTAAGTTTATTAATTTCGGTTACATAATCGAAATCGGCAGGCAAAGATTCTTCACCGTATCCGTTTTTAAAGATTTCATTATATTTCATAAAAAAAAGATTAAAAATTTAAATCTATAATGATGATGATGTGGTGTTGATACTGTGTATAAAAATGTGATTTCTTTCTTGCAAAAACCGTTCTAAACATTCTAAACTTACTTATCAACAACAGAAATATTTAAAAAGTGTTCAAAATTAATCATTTACTAAAGTTATCCACACATGTGAATAACTTTTATATGATAACTTTAGAGAAGAATCGGGAAAAATAGTTGTGCATAAATAGTTGAAAATTCACCAACAGATTCACCTCTATTTTTTTGGATTGTTCACAAGTTCGCTTCCTGTACAGAATTTTGAATTTCGCAAATTTATTTGTTAGTTTTTATGCACATCCCATGCACATTCAATCAACATGAATCTAACAGGTTATCAATAGAGGGATAAATTTGTTAATGTGTTTATATATAATAGTTTATGTAAAATTAAAATCTCACTTTTATTTCGTTTTTTACCATTATAAAGGTCATTTTATTGTTAAAAGTCTCTATTTTATAGAGTCCGGGTGGACGAGAATCGTGACTGACATTAAATATGGTAGAGAATTCTAGTTTGTCATTAAAGAATTTGAAAGATAATGAACTTTCGCTTGAAATTCGAAAATCAACGATTGGCTCAAATGCCGATGATTGTGTAATATCGTATAAAGCTGGCTGATAATATGTAATATGACGAAATGTTAAATCGTTGAATAAATTTAATATCAAAACGGCATAAAAATCAGCTTTAATAACATGAGTATTAATTAATTCGTTTGGAGCATTAAACTCTTGTTCATGCTCGTACATGAACAATGGACATAAATAGATGGATATATTATCGTTGTTTATTACCTTAAAACGAGGTCCAGTTCCGGTTACTAACCGTAAATCCTGATATTTAATTTTATTTTGCTGATGTTGAACAAAAAGCTCCCAAATTAATGTCGAGGAATCTTTAATACTATAATTGTATCGTAAATGCTGAAAGTTAGAATTGGCCAGATCCTGTTTACTATCCAGTGATTTGATTCGCATAAATTCAACATTATTTAAGATTAAAAACGTATGTTTCTTGTGGGTGTATTGTAAACCGATATTGTTTTGTAATCGTGTAATATCAGTTGTTGTTTTATCGAAACTGTACGAAAAGGATATTAAGCCTTGCAGTCCCTCTCGTTTTTCTTTTCTCGAATTTTCTGTGTTTACCAATTGAGCGGAGGCAGATAATATTGTCAATGATATTAAAAAAGTAGTGATAAGTGTTTTGACAAAAAACATGATGAAATTCGATTTGAAATAATAT
>JAQVXQ010000101.1 GCA_028709085.1 Salinivirgaceae bacterium
GAGTTTGATTTTTACTCCAGCTTTTGCCGCCATATATAGATGTTTTATGAGCGTTTCGTCAACCAAACTATTGAGCTTGATGTATATGTAGGCGGGTTTACCAAGGTTTTTGTTTTTTATTTCCGTTGCTATCATTTTCACAAAATGCTTCCGCATACCATAGGGCGCCACTACTAAGTGGCTGTAATTGAATCTTTTATAGTTCCTGCCCATGAATTCAAATACCTTCATCACTTCATTTCCAATTTCTTGGTCGGCGGTTAACAGCCCTTCGTCGCAGTATAGTGTTGCCGTATCTTCATTGAAGTTTCCGGTACCGATATAAGTGTAAAATCGTTCTTTCTTGTTTTCAATTCGGGTAATAAGGGTCATTTTTGAGTGCACTTTTAGTCCTGGAACCCCATGGATTATTCTCACTCCTGCATCTTGTAAAACAGTGCTCCAATTGATATTGGCCTCCTCGTCAAATCGTGCTAACAACTCAATAACAGCCGTTACATGTTTTCCATTTTTCGCTGCATTTACAAGTGCATTAATAACTTTTGAGTTTTCTGCAACTCTATATAGGGTGATTTTAATCGATTTTACCCTTGGATCAATGGCTGCTTCACGCAAAAAGTCGATATAGTGATCAAATGTTTGATAGGGGAAATGGAGTAGGATTTCATGTTTTTTCACAACATCAATTATGCTGTGATGTCGGTCGATTTGCCGATGTATTAGCGTTGGCGGATTTATATTTTCAAGAGAGGGTTTTACGGATGGAAAGTTGATATAATCTTTAAAATTGTGATATTTTCCTCCGGGAATAAGGGGGTCACGTTCCGAAATTCCCATTTTGGAGGCAAGAAACTTCAATAAATCAAGATCCATCTCTTTGTCGTACACAAAGCGTACGGGCAGTCCCGACTCTCTTTTTAGCAATCCTTTGCTCATTTTCTCAACCAACGATTTTGAAATATCGTCGTCTATGTCCAGTTCGGCATCGCGCGTAATTTTAATCGTGTAGGCTTTAATCTCATCGTATTCGAACATGAAAAATATTTCATCAAGACAGTATCGGATAAGATCGTCGAGAATTATGATTCGAATTCGGTCATTTGTTGAGTTCGGAATGACGTAAAAACGTGAAATCTGTTGATTTACAGGTATTTCAATTAAAGCATATCTTATTTTTATTTTTGTTTTTTTTGATTTGCTAATTAGTTTTACGGCCAGATATATGGTTTTGTCGCGCAAATAAGGAAAGGGAGTTCGTGTGGTTAGAATCAACGGAACGATATACGGGCTTATACTATTTGTGAAATATTGGTTGATATGAATCCCATCGTCTTGGGTAATGTCTTTTGAATCAATAATATCAATTCCTTCGGTTTTTAACTCGTTGGTTAGCTGCGTGTAAATTATTTGGAATTTCTCTTGAAGCGATAATACTCGTTTCTGTATGTTTTTGAGAGTCTCTTCGGGATTTTGATCGGGAAAATCGCGGGGCGATTTCCCCAAGGCGACCAATCGGCGCATACTTGCAACTCGGACGCGAAAGAATTCGTCGAGGTTATTTGAGAATATTCCCAAAAATCGCATACGTTGCAAAATTGGAACTTTATTGTCGGCGGCTTCGTTTAGTACTCGTTCATTGAAAGAGAGCCAACTCAGTTCTCGGTTCATGAATCTGTTGTCTCCAAGTGTATGCATAATTTACTTCCTATGCTGGTATTTGACTTATGTCGCCGAATTATTGATTATGATGCAGGCGAGAAATCCATCATATATTCAATTCGTTTTTCAAGTCCATTATACAATTCAGTGATGTTCCCAGGTTCGAAATTATGTTTTTTTGCATATTGTTGAAGAGCGGGATATGCTTTCATAATTCCAAATTGGATCGAGAATTTGCTTTTAAAGGGAAATCGAACAACGATGCGCTCTTTTTTAACAAATGTGTCCAGTGGAATTTGTTTTCCCAACTCAATTAAGCGCTCTTTTGATCCTTTGTAAAGTACAAATCCTATTTCGGTTTTTGATATTTTATCGTCTTTTGAGGGTATTTCAAGATACGTGCATAGCGGATGCGCATATCCAATATCCAGTTTTTTAAGAGTCTCAATTTGTTGTTCAAGCATTGTCATTACATCTTTGGGGTCGCCTTCGTAGTATTGTTTGGTAATGGCATATCCTCCAATGTATTCAATCGTGGGTTTTATTCTTCGAAACAGACCTTGACGGAGTAAAAACAGAAACATTGCCAATAAAACTATTGACATTACGATAACCGATATTATTAGAAGTTCATACATTACTCTTCAATATTAAAGTGTTTCCTAATCGCTTCGAGAAACTCTTGCAGTCGTACTGGTTTTAGAATTACTCCATCGCATCCGGCTGATTTACATTTGCTTTGAATTTCGTCAATTCTCATTGCAGTTTGTGCAATAACAGGCAGTTTTCGGTTAATCATCTTAATTTGTTTTGTTGCTTCAAAACCATCAATTACCGGCATGTTTATATCCATCAATACCAAATCAATATCCGAATATTCTTTTACTAGATTGATGGCTTCCTGTCCATTTCTAGCATGGTGAATCGACACTCCCGTTCTCCGCAGGGCTTCTGTCATATATAAATAGTTGGCCTCTTGGTCGTCGGCAATGAGAATGGTTTTGTCGCTCCAGTCGTCCTCTTCGCTCACTTCTTTTGATGGAAGGGTAGGAATGAGCCTTATTCCCATAATTAACATATCATCGACTTGGAATGTGTCGCCTTTCCAAGCTTCGATTGTTTTTTTAAGGGTTTGCCCTTGTTTTCGCATCGACATTTTGTTGATCTCAACAAGCATTTTTTTGAATCGCTTAACCATAAATTTACGACCTTTTTCGCCACCAAATTGATCAACATATCCATCGGTGCACAAATACAAGGTGTCATTTGTGGTATATTTAAACTCTTTTGTTGCAAATCGGTCTGTCATTTCTCGTTGATAGCTAATGGGCATTGCATCGGGCTCATAAACAATAAGTTCCCCATCATGAACAACAAATAGTGCGTTGTTTGCTCCGGCATACTGTATTTTTTGTTCTTTGTGGTCAATAATAATTAACACGATGTCCATACCGTCTTTAGCATCGTTGGCTTCGCCTTTTTGGTGCAGCGAATTCATGATATATTTACGTAATTCGGTCAGAATCTCGCCGGCCTGAAGCTCAGAAATATGTTTGTTTTCAACAATTTTATTGATAATCTCGTTCAAAAATGCAGTTCCTAGCATGCTCATAAATGCTCCAGGAACACCGTGTCCAGTGCAATCGGCCACGGCAACAATTGTTTTTGATCCTTTTTCAGTTAACCAGTAAAAGTCGCCACTTACGATATCGCGTGGCTGAAAAAATACAAAATGGTCGGGAAGAATTCGATCCAGATATTCGTCGGGAGGAAGTACTGCAGTTTGTATTCGTCGTGCATATTGGATACTGGCCTTAATTTTTTCGGATTGTTTCTCAATTTCATCCTTTTGAGATCGAATTTCGTTGTTCTTGTTTTTTAATAATATATTGGCTTTTTTTGTTTTCTTTATTTGTCGATAAAGTAGTCCCGAGAATCCTAAAATAAGTAAAATTACTACAATCATGAAATCCCGAATCATGGTTTGTCGTCGTAATTCGGCGGCGGCCTTTTCTTCACTTTCTTTGCGTTTAAACTCCTGTAGTTCGAGTTGGTATTTTTGTTTTTCAGTGAGTTGTTCGGCTACTTCTAACGAGGCTTGTGTTTTTTCAAGGATTTGTTCTTTATCGCGTAACTCCTTCTCTTTCATGGATTTCTGACTCTCTGCTTCTCGCACCTTTTCCTTTGACTCGCGCTGAACCTGTGTCATTTGTTCTCGCTTAATGTGCTGATCGAATGATGCATAGAGGTTAAAATACTCTGAAAACTTTTCGGAGTTACCTAGTTTTTTGTGGATTTCAGAAAGTAAACCATAGCACGTTCTAATGAGTGCAATGTTGTTGAGTTCCTTTGCAAGCGCAAGTGCTTTTTCGGCTGATTTGAGAGCAGTATTGTTGTCGTTTTGATTTTGCTGTGCCGTGGCTAAGTTTGTTAGGGCGGCAGCTTGTCCGGCTTTATCGCCCATTTGAATGTTAATTTGCAAACTTTTTTGAATATACTCTTCGGCTTTTTTATATTGACTTTTATCGGAATAAATCATTCCCAAATTCATACAAACACTGCGCATGGCATTTTTATTGCCATTCGATTCGGCTAGTTTATACAGCGTATTGAATGATTCAATGGCCTCTGGAACCTTCTCATTTTCCCATTGATAATACGCAATTTTATTCAAATAGAATATGGCGTTATTTTTATCATCCGTGTCAATCGCTTTTTGATAATTTTGTTTCAAATCGGTGATCGATTGTGCAACCGTAAATAGGGGTAGCAGGATAATAAGGAGCGTTTGTAGAATTCTCTTCATTTTTATTATTTACAGGGTTGGTTTGTTGTGATGCAAGGATGGGAAAGCTAATTTACTGAAAACTCAATGGTTTTTTCAGATTTGTTTCCTAGTTTGTCAGTTGCTGTAATATCAATTTTAACATCGCTACCTTTGGCAAAGTTGGTTAATGGTTTGGCGTAAGGGCTTGCAGATGAGCCATTAAGTTGATATGTAATTTTTTCCAATCCTGCCTTATTGTCGGTAGCTGAAAGGAATAGAGTTACATGATTTGGATAAACATCCATTTTTTTATCCAAAATGGTTTTTGTTCCTATGGCTAAAACACTGAAGTTTTCATTAATTACAGGTGGCTGATTATCAACAACAATGGTTGATTCGGAATGGTTTGAGTTTCCTACCATGTCGTATCCTGTAAAATGGATTTTATGCAGTCCTTCTTCTTCGATTGTAAATTCATTTTCGAACCGTTTTGTCTCACCATCGTTTAATTTATACTCAATGTAGTCCATTCCCGACTCTTTGTCAACGCCAATTAGACTGATTTTTGTCTCTCTTCGTATGAAAATGGTATCTCTGTCTGCAAATATAGATCCGTTGAATTTACAAGTAAGAACTGGTCCTGCCAAGTCAACATAGGTTTTCGAAAGTGCTTGGTTAGTTTGTCCACTGGTTGAAAGGTTATTAACATTGTCGGTGGCAAATACTTTTACGGCAACATTTCCTTTGCTTCCTTCTAAATAAAAAGGTTCGGTATATACGTTCTTTTCGCCATTATTTATGGTGTAAAAAATCTCCTTTACGCCTGCTTTATTGTCCATGGCTGTGATTTTGTATTTGCTTCGGCCTGAACTGTACTCTACGTTGTTTGCAATAAATTTATTTCCTAAGATCTCCTCTATAATCAGCGGAGGGGTTTTGTCAACGTGAAAAGAGAAGCTGTTAACCTCCTCTTTATTTCCTACATTGTCAATTGCCCAATATTCGATCAAATGGTCATCCTCTGTTAAATCTTTGGTTAACAGAGGGGTTGTATATTGCATTTGCTTATTGTTGTCAAGTTTGTAAAATATATTACTAACTCCAGATCCCTCCTCAATAATGTCGATTTTTATGGCGGTTTTTCCGCTTACTATGTTTTCGTATCGATCTTTTTCTATATTTATTGATGTTTTTGGCGTCGATAAGTCAACTACAATAGTAATATTACGGATTTTCTCCACATTCCCAACATTGTCAATTGAGTAGTATTGTATAAAGTGCTCTTTCTCTTCTGTGAGCGTAATCTCTTGATTATATTCGGTGTAGGGTTCTTTGTTTATGCTTATATAGGTTCTAGCAACTCCGGATAGTTTGTCGGTTGCTGATATTTTTACTTTTGTTGATCCAGAAACATATATTTTTTGATCTTTCACAAATGTTTTTGCTCCTTCGTATTTAATCCTTGAGTAGGGTGCTCTGCTGTCAGCAAAAACTTCAAATATTATATCCTGCAATGGATAAATAATTTGTTTTGTAACGGTATCAACTTGTGAAGGAGTCCGGATGGTGTTGTATCCTTCGGTATCAAAATAAAATGGATTTGTATATTTTTTTGAATGTTCACTTTCAAGGCGAAATTTCTCGCTCGATTCATCGGGACTGCTTGAAAGCCATATATACATAGATTGTGCTTTGTTCGCATATAGTTTTCCGTCAGGAGCTTTATATATTTTTATTGGGTGTGTTATTTGTTCTTGCGCGAACCCCGATAATGCAATTGTTGCTGTTAAAGCAAATAGTGCTGAAAACTTAATTATTATGATACTTTTTAACATGATTTTCGTTTTTAATCGGTTGATTAATTAGCCTAGTGTCCGTATTCCGTTTGTAATAAATAGCGATAAATATACTGATTGATTGCTTTACATGCAAGGGAATAACACTTTTTTTTAAATCATCATTGAATCAGTGTCTTTTACTGAAAACGACTAACGTTGACAAATTTGTTTGTATGGACAATACTTACAAGATTCAATACTCTTTGTTTGTTCGAATTTGTTTTTATTATCGAATATTTTGGACAATAATTCACTTATTTTTTCAATAAAAAGGTCTTCTATATCGTTGAAATTGATGGGAATGTCTTTCATTCTGCTTATATGAAACATGGGATATTCCTTTTTGAAGGCTTTACGGGTGATTATTAACCCACTTTGAATGGGCACCGTTTTTTCATTGGAGGCCTGCATTGAGTAGAGCCAGGCGTATGTAAATGCTTGAAGAGCCTCTTTGCGTCGAGTTTTATCATCGGTGAATACGTTTTCTAAATTTGCCTCCACAGAGATCTCTGGATTTCCGGTTTTATAATCTAAAATTCGGATTACTCCATTATGTTCATCGACTCGGTCGATATTTCCTTTAATATAAATGTTTTTTTCTCCGTCTGAAGTTTTAATGGTAATATCTCCCGATATGGGCACTTCGAGTCCTAAAATCTTGATGGGCGCGTTTTCGGCATCCATTGCAATAATTTGTTTAGCATACTCAATTACAATGCTTTTAAAAAGATTATTGTATCCCGAGTCTGCATTTATATCTTTCGATTTTTGATACACCTCTTCCACCGCATTTTCCACAATATTGGATCCCAACAATACTTTGAATTTTTCAGCTTCCACTGTTTTGTTGAGGAAAGGTGTGTAAAGCTGCTCTAACGTTAAATGGACTAAATTTCCGAATATCCGTGGATCCATTGTCTCCGATGTAATGTTCGGTTCCTTTAACTGCATTGGATATTTTAAGTAAAATTTCAGCGGACAATCCAGATATGTGTTTATTGCCGATGGGCTAATTCCATGTTTTTCCGATACTGAATATCGGCTCATATATTTTTCAACCTTCTCGCTCCATCCGTAGGATATGGGGGAGGGGTATTCTATTTTTAAATTATAGTTGTAGTTTTGGGTTTTGGCGAAGTTCCAAGACTGTTCTAAAAATATTTGTTTTACAAACCGGGACTCTTCGATTTTTTCGACCTCTTGCTCGTCGGTATTGCTAATAAAAACAATGTTTTGAGCCCGTTGTAAACTTCTGTAAAAATAGTACGCCTCTTGATTTACCATGTTCTCAAATGTGGGCAACTTAAATGCTTTACGAATCGAATGTGGAATGTGCGAAATTTTCACGGAATTATTGGGCAATATACCTTCGTTAATTCCCGCAAATATGATGTTTTTGAAATCCAAGCATCGGGTTTCGGTCAAGTTTGTAATCTGTAATCCACTCAATGGCGATCCTTCAAATGGAATACTCATATTGCTTATTATTTGTTTTAAAAGCCTTATTTGTGTTAAAACAGTGAGTTTTATGTCGAACTTGGCAAACACATTTGATAATTGATTGAATTGATTCAGAAGGTGATATATAACTTCAGATTCCAATGTGGCATCTTTTAACGGGCTTTCATGAAACTGTTTTTGTTGATGTTTTAGGGTGTTAATACAAGTTTTGGTAAGATCCTTCTCCTTTCTGCCGAGGATGATATTTAATAAAGGGTCGATTTTTAGAACATCCGTTTTTACAAATAGATTTCCCTCACATAATTCGATGATTTTATCCGCCAATTCAGGAGCGATCCAAGAATGGGAAATAAGTTTTCGGATGACAGAAACGGCAATCGTATTTTGGGCTTCTCGATGTTCCATCGATTGCCATACATCAAGAAGATGCAAGAGAAACGAAGCTGGTTCGGCATGTTTTACAGGCCACCCAAGGGTTATATTTAGGTTTTCAATTTTGGGAAGTGCCGATATTGTTGGAAAAAGTAGGTTTTGGTCAACTAAAATAAGAGCCGTATTATCGGGGTCTAGGTTTGTGTCGGCATCCATGGCTATGGCATGTTCGGTAGCAATGTTTGCAATGCCTGACAATCCTGGGACTTCGGCACGTATAACGTTTTTCTTTTGACTGTAATTTTTGAAGTTTGAAGAACTGAGTGCCGATGGAAACATCTGTAGGTTTTCGCGCATGAATCTTCCTGCTTCGTAAGGTTCTTTCAAATATGATTCGTCGTAGTCCCAGTAAAATAGAACTTGATTGTTCGCTTGTAAATGTTTTAGAATCTCAATTTCGGAGTTGGAAAGCGCATCAAATCCTGCAACAATATATTGACAATTGGGAATTTTCGCAGTTTTGTTTTGTATAGATTCGCATACGTTTCTATACGCCATCCCTTTATAAGCAAGATTGCTCTTCTTTAAATGGGCAACATAGTGTGTGTAAACAGGTAAGAGGTTCTCCCAAAATTTTAAAAATCGTTCCTTTATGGTGCTGTTTTCTTCCGAATAAATGGATTTCCAGAAATTACTGATTAGTTTATTCATATCCTCATCCACAAACATCTCTTCGATGCTCTTTAGCTCCTTAATATGGGCGAAAATCTTTTTTGGGTCGGCCAAATTTTTGTCAATATCACCAAAGTCCGAAAGCATTAGCTCGCCCCAAAAGAAAAACTGATCAAACGTCTCGTCGCTATGTGTCACCTCTTTATATACATTATATAGATGGTAAATTAATTCCAGATTTCCGGCAATGGTTAATTGCGACCAATCGGTGATTAATTCATCCAACGTTATAACTTTTGGTGCCAAAATATCCTGTTTTGCTGCCTGACTTAAATAGCGATAAAAAAAATACTCCGGTCGTCGGGACGGAAGGATGACAGTAATTTCGGAAAGAGCTGTACCAAATCGTGCGTATAAATCATCTGAAATAAGGTTCAAGAAAGTTTTCATCGGTCTATTCTTTGAAAAGTAGCTATAGAGTGCGAATGTATAAATTAAACGGCCATTGCGTTAAACAAAAACGAAAAAACAGTTCTTAACACAATTAAATAGGTATAAATACGTGTTTAATTGTGTGACTTTTTTACCACCTTTACACTAATTAAAACCTCCAATTGTTATGACTCAAATTGAATTTAATAAAAGACTGTGTTCATTACAGAGTAGCTTGTACCGGTTTGCATTTAGTTTAACTACCGATCATAACGATGCTGATGATCTATTGCAAGAGACCATATTTAAGGCTATTCGATATAAAGACAACTTTAAGGATGAAACAAACCTGCGTTCGTGGACTTTCACAATAATGAAAAATACGTTCATTAATAATTATCGAAAAAATATTCGTATCGGGAGAAGTCTTGATACAAACAAGGATTTAACAATGCTTAAGATTCCTTTCGAGCAAGGTAGTATGAGTCCTGACAGCTACTATTCAGAACGCGAAATTAGAAAAGCAATAGCCATGCTTCCTGACGACTACAAAGTGCCCTTTAATATGCATACCGAGGGATATAAATATAAAGAAATTGCCGAAAAGTTAAACTTGCCGATTGGCTCGGTCAAAAGTAGAATTTTTATTGCACGTCGTAAGCTGATGGCTGCCTTGGCAGATTACGCTTAACGGGCTGTTTTAATATTATATTTCATTGTTGTCTAGAGGATTATCAACAATAAATACTAGATTTTCTACACTACTGCGTTACATTCCCCGAAGAATCTTACAAGATTTCCTAGACACTAGAGGGTATATTTTCAGGGATTTCGATCAAAACATTGGTGCCTTTGTCTGTGTTACGGTGTATTGTTATACTCCCATTCAGGGTTTTCAGTAGTTCCATACTTAATCGTAACCCAATTCCGGTTCCTTTTTCGTTTTTTGTTCCTTGCAACGATGTGACGAAACTGTCGGATTTCATAATGTTTTCAATTTGTTCATCGGTAATTCCTATTCCAAAATCATGTATGGCTATATTTAATTTGGAGTTATTAATTTTAACGGATATTAATATTTTATTCCCCTCGTATGAGTATTTTATGGCATTGGTAATTACGTTGCGCAGAACAATATTGAGTATTTCAGGATCGGAATGGAATGTTAAATCGGGATGAAAATTCTTCTCAATTTTAAGCTTTTTTGAATGATAGAGATTGGATAAAGTCGTAATCTGTTCGTCAATAATGTTTGTTATGTTGCAACTTTGGATATTCGTGCTTACTTCGTCAATTTGTTTTTTTGCCCAATTTAGTAGATTGTCTGCCGTTGTAAATAAATAGAGTGCTTGCTGATTTATGATTTTTAAATGATTTTTGAAATAATCCTTTTCTGAGTAGTTTTTATCATAATTTAGCAACATTATTTCGGATAACCCCAAAAATGAGTTGTGTGCAATCCCCGTACTATTGAAACAGTTGAGTTTTTAAGCTAACGAAATCAAAATTTTAGACAAAAACTGATTTAATTTATGAATGGTGTAATGTTTTTCTTAAAATATAACTTGCTGATTTATAGATGAAAATTTTGACGTTAGTCATAAGCTGAAAAAACCACCCTCTCATTGCAGAAAGGATAGTTAATTTCAAAGTTTTATCCGATGGATTAGCTAAATTATTCGATAGATTTTCTATACATTTTGAAAAATAGAAACGGGAAAAACGCAAAATTGATTATTACAATTGATGTTAAGAAAATCATTGTAGTTCCTGGCCAATGAGAAATTTTAAAAACTACGAAAGCAACTAAAAGAACTACTCCTAATAATCCAGACATATACTTTAGTTTGTCGCTTATGGATTTAGTTAATTCTCTTTTGTATAGATTTATAAAAAGAGCTGGTAGAAAGAGAAAAACCAAAATTGCAGATGTAAATAAAAGAGCTATTTGGCCATAGGCAATATGATTTAATTTCATAAAAACTGTTGTGGTTATTCCTATCGCAGATAGATAACCAGATACATACATTAATCGTTTCATCGCTTTAATTTTTTTAAAAGTTAATAAAAAGACTGTTTCACGTTGGATTTCGTCAAAACCATCGGGACAGATATTCTGATAGGCCTTATCATACGATTTTTCAAAATTTAACCCTTTTCTCATTTCTTCTTCAATAGCACAGCAAAAATGGTCAATTAAATCTTCTTTCATTTCACTAGATTCAATTTTGCTCCTATTGATAATTTGGGTAATAAATTCGATATTCTGTTCAGTTAGATTGCTCATAGTTTTATGATTATGATGTGATAATTTTATTAATGGTATTGATAAAATCCTTCAGTTCCGCTTCTTTCTCAAGTTTCACTTTGATGCCTTCAGTGGTTAATGAATAATAATGTCTGACCCGTTTCCCGATATTTTCGGTTTCAACAGTGATTAACCCGTCATTTTTGAGTTTGTGCAAAGCCGGATATAGCGACCCTTCTTTTAGTAAAATTTTACCATCGGATAATTTTTTTACCAATTGGGTAATTTGATATCCGTACATTTTACTATTTTCGGCAAGTAACTTTAGTACGATAGCCGACAGAGTTCC
>JAQVXQ010000102.1 GCA_028709085.1 Salinivirgaceae bacterium
GCTTTAAATTCGATGGTTTTCTTAACTTTGCTTTGCATCTGTTGGGTGAGTGTTATGTTTGCATTAACACATTAAATATAAGCATTTTATCTGACAGATGCATCTTTTATTTTAGAAATTTAAGTATAATATAAAATACCTTTGCGGTGGTGGGTGTATTGCTAACACCTTTGGGATTGAAGGACGCTTACTAGCACACCCGACAACAATGTGTGAACACTACAAAAACGCTGCGTTAAGAAAATTAAAGCACATAGCATTTTAAATATTTTACAATTCAAACCCTAATTATGAAAAAAACACTTCTTCTATTTATTTTTTTTATTTTCTCTTGTTCTACCTTTTCACAATCCAATACTATAATAGAAGTCGCTAAATATATCAGGGAATATGAAAAATTAGCAAAATTAGAAATAAACAACATTTGGGGCATTTCTTTAAGTACCCCTATTATTGTTGTAGTCCCTGAAAACGAACAGATTATTACCAATCAGAGGGTAGCAGGTTTAAAAAAATACAAGAATGTATATTATGGAGAAAACAAAGAGATCCTATCTGGTGGGTGTGGGGTTAAAAAGTGGTTAAACAAAAACTGGGCATTTTTCACGTACCCATTCCCAACGGAAGACAGCTCTCGTTTTTCTCTGTTTTTTCATGAGTGTTTCCATTGTATACAAGATAGCTTGCAACTAAAAGGGCTGTGGACTAATTGTTCTCATTTGAATGAACTTTCGGCCCGTGTTTTATTGAAGCTTGAAATAAAAGCATTACAAGTTTCTTTAAGAAAGGAAGGTTCTTTAGTTGACTTGAAAAATGCATTGTGTTTTCGTCAAGAGCGATACTTATTGCATAAAAATGCTAGAAAAGATGAAACCTCGATAGAAATCTTAGAAGGATTAGCTGAATATACAGGAAATAGACTCACAGGGTATTCATCAAGTGATGTCGTAAAATATATTGATCAAAAAAGCGAATACAATGCACAATCATTTGCTTATCTCACTGGACTATTATATGGTTATATTCTGGACTATTCAAGCATAGATTGGAAAAAAACGATAACAATAAATGACAATTTCCTTGAATTTACAGCAAATGCTTTCAATATTAAACTACCCGATTCAATTTCCGCCTTCAATAAAAAAAACAAATACCTATATGGTTATAAAGAAATTCTTCAAAACGAAAAAGTTAAAACAGATAGCATGGAAAGTTTACAAAACAAGTATCTAACTGTTTTCTGGAAAAATCCAGTGTTGGAGATAGAAACAAAAACTTGTACAAATGTTGTTTTCAGATCAGATACGATTGTTCCTTTCAGAGAAGGGAAAGTTTACAATAAAGTGAAAATAACCGGAAATTGGGGGCAAATAAATATAGAAGGTGAGGTTTTTCTCGGAAACAAGATTTTAGTTACAGAACCAAAAACCATTAATGGATCTAACATAAAAGGAAATGGCTGGAACTTGCAGTTAAATGAGAATTGGCAAATAAAAAAGGTGTCTCAAAATCTATTTATTCTCATTTTAAAGTAGTTACTAATATAAATAGATCGGGATTAGCTGTGGGCGAGTACCACATTCTAATTGCAGAAGAATATAATATATGTAGAAAATGTAGTCATTGCAAGAATATCGCCTCGCCATAGTGCTCATTTTTAATTACCCTCTTATTACAATAACTGTTCGTTTTTCAGTTCATTTAAACCTTCTTAGCGATCAACGAATTACAGGCATTGACATTTATCCTACAAAAAAGGATTGTTTTTAATTATTGTATAAAACAAAAGAATAACACGACTCGTGTGAAAGAAGTCAACCATTCTCGAACGGCACTACAATAAAGAACTAAGTACCGCCATCCACCTTATAGACATGGCACAGAACCCCGACCATGATTTCAACCAACCGTTTTGAGATACTCAATCCCAACCCCATTCCCGAATATAAAACAGATTACGGAGTTTCAACTTTCTGAAAATCAATATCTCTGGGTTGTTTATAATCGAAAAGACAAACAGGATCTTACCTTTCTATATTATCCCAAATTAAAACCAAGCAAAACCAATATTTAAACAAACTACCCAAAGCCAGTTATCGAGACCATTCTATAATTTATATTCAACATAGCTCATTGACCAATAACAATATTATCAACATTAATTTTGTTGTTTAAAATACTATTCATAATTTCGGTTACTAAAAACCATTTAAGTTTTACTACACAAACATATGAAATGGCCGATATAGATAGCATTATACGCCTTACAAAACTCATAGCACACGAAAAAACCGGAAGTCGCAACAGTTTGGCTCAACAGTTTCAGGTAACCCCACAAACCATAACCAATTGGGTGAACACCATTGAAACACTATACTTTGTAGAAATTTGCTACTGCCGCACAGCAGAAACTTACAAAGTAGTTAAAGGAGAATTACCCCCCTATTTAAAATGAATCTAAATTACAGGAAAATGTAAAAGCAAATGTCATTTGCTTGAGGACATTTATCTTTGTCAGTGCAATTTGAATGTTACGCGCGGCAGGAGGGTTGCATTAATCAAATTATACACAAATTAAAATTTTGAAACTATGAAAAAAATAATTCCAATTCTAGCCATGATCATCATGGTATCTGCATGCGATAAGGAAGCTTTAAAAGTAGAAACTGGACCAAATAAAGTTCCTATTCAAAAATTTTCGATCGTTTTTGATTTACAAGGTGGCTTTAAATCAAATGATGCCAGTTTTTTGACTAATTATCCCCAAATGGAAAAAGCTATTACATCTATTGCGTCTAATATCCATTGCAGCAAATCTCTTGAAGAAGTTTTATTTGTTGTGAATGATGATGGGATTGTAGAATCTAATGATTTAGATTATGATGGTAGGTATTTCATTGAAATTTTAGTAAACGAAGCTGATTTTAGTTATTTTGACAAAGATCTATCCATTTCATTTGACAGAAATGGCTACAGAGGCGTTTCTGATGAAAGTGTTTTCACACAATATCCCGGATTAGTTGAAAGTTTTATCGAAGGTTTGCATGATTACAAAACCAAGATTCCACAGAATGAAACTTTTACAATTACTTTTGCAACCAATGGATCCATTCTTGTTAATGATATGCAATTCCCTTTGTTTGAACAAAACAAAGTAGATAGGTATAAGGAGTTTAAAGATTGCGTTGGTCATTATTGGTGGTCTCCTGGTTTTAATGTTGTATTCTGTGGTGTTGGAGAACTTTTAGCATGGGCTTTTGATTGGTAAATTAAATTTATGGATTATGGAAAAAATGTTGTTTTATGAAACCCCTGCATTTACAATTATTATCGTTGTTTATACAGTTATGGGCTTGCTTACGGCTGTCGGGTGTTATAGAAAAAGTAAGAAAATGAATAAATCCACTTTTGAATGGACACTGTTAGGTTATTTTTTACCTATTTTAGCTTATATATTTCTGAGTAGACAAAGTATCAACAGCTAATTTCTTGAAGTAAGATTAAAAAACAAATGGGACTGTCTAAAAAGACAAGACAGTCCCTTTTTTGTTTAAAAAAATCATTCTAAAACATATATATATTTAATTTAGTCTATTATAACCATGTTTTATTTTGTGGCACCGATAATTTTTAAAGACTTAACAGGAAATCAAAAGTGTATAACGCGATCATGCTGCACAAATAAAAGTTGATTCGAAAACGATAAAATAACTAAAACTCTAAATTTGACAAGAATGAACCAAATTCAATTTCCAACAAATTGTGGCTATTCCGGTTCATCTTGTGCCACTTTGGAAGGTCAAGTAAAAACCACTATATCACAAGAAAAAATGTGATATGGCTAACACACTTGATCCTATGGATTTAAAACAAATTATTTTCTTAAACAACGATGGTCTGAGCAATCGACAAAATGACGAAACACTCAACATCTCTCGTAATACTGTAAACACAGAACTTAAGCAAATGTGTTGTTAAATAAATCAGCACTTCTCAAACGGAACTACAATAAAGAACGAAGTACCGCCTTCTGGCTTAGAAACATGATAGAGAGCCCCGTCCATAATTTCGACCAACCGTTTTGAGATGCTCAAGCCAAGCCCCATTCCACGATATAAAATAGAGCTCGGGACTTCAATTTTATGGAATGTATCATAGATCTTGAGTCTCTGATCGTCGCGAATTCCTATACCACTATCCTCAATTTCGAGTACCAGATATTCGCCATCAGGTAAAGAATAACCAAATTCAGCTGGAATGGTGATCTCAGGCAAATCAGCAACCGTCCCCATAATTTTAATCAAGCCTTGCTCCGTAAAGTTAGCCGCATTTCCAAGCACCTGTGAAACAATATTGCGCAGTTTTCTTTTATCGCTTTCCACGCAAAACTCCAACGATTTTGATTCACAAATAATTTCAACTCCATCTTTGAGTCGGTCGTGCATTTCCTTGACAACAGGGGAGACGATGTCACTCAATAAAAAACGTTCTTTGAGCAATATGTAATCTTGTGCTTCAAGCGACGAAATCTCAATCAGATTATCAATTACATTGGTAAGTTCATTTGTCCCTTGACTAATTAACTCAATATATTGATCCTTATCCTCTTTAGTAACATCATCCTCGCACAAAAAAAGCGAAAATCCCATAATAGCGTTGAGTGGGGTTCGAATTTCATGGGAGACATTCCTCAAAATAGCACTTTTAAAATCATTGGACTCTTCGGCTAATGTTTTAGCCTTTCGCAACTCCTCGGTGCGTTGACCTACAATTAGTTCCAAATTACTTTTCTGATCTTCTAATTTCTGATACGCTGCCGAAAGTTTATCAGACTGCTGTCGAATCAGCAAATTTGTTTTCACCAGAGCTTTATTTGCCTTTCTTTTTTCATATAACAGCAAATAAGTAACCACCGCTAAAACGATTAACAAAAAAGTACCTATAATTAAAAGGTTACGCGCTTGTTTTTGTTTATCATAAGCCAAACGAATAATCTCATTATCTTTTTTCAGCACCTGAATTTCATTTATACTTTGTTCAACATCGTATTGCATCTGAAACTCAAACATCTTTTGCACCCCTTCCAAACTACTTAGACTATCCTTAATTGCATTAGAACGCTTTAAATAGCTAAATGCATTTTCATAATCCCCCTCCTTTTCATAGGCCTTAGACAAACTGATACACGCATTAGACTGTGAGCTAAGAGACCCAAATTCGTTACTCAAAGTCAAGCTTTTCAAACTATATTCAATGGATTCGGCATATCTATTTTGTTCGATATACACATCGGCAATTAAGTTTAGCGCTGTAGCAATTCCACTCTTATCGTTCAACTCTTCGAACATCGAAATCGACTGATTCAAATATATTAATGCACTTTTATACTGTCTTAGAAAATTATAGGCAGCGCCAATATTACAATACGAATAGGAAATAAGATCTTTATCATCAATCTCCTCACTAATTGTCTTGCATTTCATGAATGTTTGCAAAGCCTGATCGTCAAAACGATCTAAATATATGCTTCCTAAATTATTGTAACACAATGCAATCATTTTCCGCTTGCCTAATTCTTCATAAATATCCAATGCTTTTATCGTAAACTCCATTGCCTTTGATAAATTCCGAATACTATAATAGAGCGTTCCTATATTGCCATAGGATCGAGCCAAACCCAATCTATCCCCCAAATTTTCATATATCTCTGTTGATATAAGCACATTCTTAATGGCCTCATTCAAATTCCCATTTTGCCAATAAACAGAACCAATATTACTAAATCCCAGTGCAATTAAATCCTGCCTATCTGTATGCTTTGAAAGATCTAATCCCTTACTGTAATAATAAAAAGCAGAATCGGGTTGATTGGAAAAATAAATAGCTCCAATCTTAAAATAAAGTCTAATTCGTGTTGTATCATCGGAATCAAGCTCAAGTTCTTTCAATAATTCAGCACTAGTTGTTACTCTATCCAATTCGTTGGGACCTTCCATGGCCAACAAACAGCTAGCAAATAACGATTGTATTGCTAAAAAAAATACAAAGAAGAATCGACTAACTTGAAGCATGTTAGAGTAAATTAAATTCTTTTTAAAAGATAAATATTGTGGTTTCTTTATCGGTATATACAAAAGTAATCTTTTTAATGAACCTTTCAAAAATTTTCATTTCTGATTATATCAAAATTGAACATTACACTCCTTTATTAAACAAAAACAACCTAATTTTTTATTCATGGTATACTAAACATTATGCATGCGGCGACTGATTATTGCCTTGTTGATAAAAGGATTTAACATAGAGGGGCTACTATACAAAAGTAGCATTATCTTTGCAGATTAAAGAAAATAAAACTTGTGTGTACATTGTAAGCACCGCAACAATCGATTGACCGTAAAAAACTATTCATGAATATTATTGCCCAACTTCCCGATTCCATTGCCAACCAAATTGCTGCCGGCGAGGTTGTACAACGTCCTGCATCGGTTATTAAAGAATTGGTTGAAAATGCCGTTGATGCACATGCAACCGTCATTAACGTTACCGTTACCGATGCCGGAAAAACCATGATACAGGTTGCCGACAATGGAACGGGAATGACCGAAATAGATGCCCGGATGGCATTTGAACGGCACGCAACTAGCAAAATAAAAACAACCGCTGATCTTTTTAAACTTAAAACATTGGGATTCCGAGGCGAAGCCCTTGCATCCATTGCTGCCATTGCCAATGTTTCGTTGCGCACACGGCACAAAGATTCGGAATTGGGTGTGGAGATTGAAATTGGTGCCTCCATCGTAAAAAAACAAGAGGTAATTCAATGTGCCCAAGGCAGTCTGTTTACAATCAAAAATCTGTTTTTCAATGTTCCTGCACGACGAAAATTCCTTAAAGCCGACCAAACCGAGTTTAGGCATATTTCCGACGAATTTATTCGTGTGGCTCTCATCAATCCAACCGTTACATTTACATTAACACACAACGATAAATTAATCTACAACCTAACCCAAGGCACTCTAAAACAGCGCATTGTGGGAGTCATGGGTAGAACGTACAGCGAGAATTTAATTAGCATCGACTGTAAAACTTCGCTGGCAAATATTTCAGGATTTGTTGGAAATCCCAAAATGGCAAAAAAAGGAATGGGCGATCAGTTTTTCTTTGTAAACAATCGATATATGCGGCATCCCTATTTCAATCGTGCCATTTTAAATGCCTACGAACAAATTATTCCCAACGGAGTGCATCCATCCTATTTTGTGACCTTCGACATCGATCCCGAATGCATTGATGTGAACATACACCCAACCAAAACAGAGATAAAATTTGAAAACGAACGCGATGTTTTTCAAATTCTTTTTGCCACTGTTAAAGAATCGTTGGGAAAATTCAATTTTGTTCCTTCAATCGATTTTGACAATCAATTGGATATTCCCATCGAGTTTAGCCACCCAAAAGCAGACGAGGCAATTCATCAACCACAAATAAAAATCAATCCAACATACAATCCTTTTCAAAAAAGCTCGGAATACAACCGACAAAATGGATGGGATAAGCACGAAACAAAAAAGGCGACAAACTGGCAAGAAGTTCTTTCCGATTTTGAGAATTCCCCGGAATCGAAAACCGAAACCATCAATTTTAATGAGAAAAACGAAACATTAGAGTCCCGCACATTTATTCAAATAAAAAGACGTTTTATTCTCACCACCGTAAAGTCGGGGTTAATGCTCATTGATCAACATCGGGCTCACTTTCAAATTCTGTTCGAAGAACTCCAACGAAATGCTCAAAACAGCAAAACAGCATCTCAAACTATGATGTTTCCACAAACCATAGAAGTGGATTTAATGCAATCGCTAATTGTTGACGAAATTATTGAAGAGCTGATCTCCATTGGATTCGACGTTGAAAAAGATGCCTCAAACAACTATCAAATAAAAGCCATTCCCGTCGTTTTGCCCCTTTCGGCAATACAAGAATTTTTCGATACAACCATCGAAAATGTCAAGCACAGTGGCGAGGACATCTCCTCCAAACTAAAAGAGAACGTGCTTCAAAACTTGGCAAAGCTCTCCGCTGTTCAATCCGGGAAAGAGCTCACTTTTGAAGAGATGTGTCACATTACCGATCGATTATTTGCCTGTCAATCTCCCAATTACACAAACGATGGACAAGCAATTATTCAAACCATAACTATGAACGAAATTATAGACCGATTTAACAGTTAAAAAACATGCAAGGATATCGTCCACCAATGCTGGGTTCTATTCCACCAGCAGTAAAAAACTTACTAATCATAAATGTTCTTTTTTTCTTGGGAGCATCGATCTTCGATTACGCAAAAACGGTTGAACTTCTGGGATTATTCTACCCGGAATCCCAGTATTTTCGACCCCACCAGATTATCACGCACATGTTTATGCATGGCGATTTATCCCATCTATTTTTCAATATGTTTGCCCTTTTTATATTCGGGAAAGTGCTGGAAACGGTTTGGGGAAGCAAACGATTTTTGATTTACTACATGGTTACCGGATTGGGAGCTGTTGCACTGCATATGCTCGTTACATGGCTCGACGTAACCTCCGTAAAACATGCCATTGTAGCATTTCAAAACACCCCTTCACCGGAAGTTTTCAACGCCATTGTTCGCGATAACATCTCGAATCCCTCCGCCGCGCTACTCGATTTTATCAGTCGATTTTACGAATACCCAAACAACTCATATATAATTCAAGAAGCGTTGCAGATTTCCCAAAAAATTGTGGAACACCGAATTGACATCCCCGTTATTGGGGCTTCGGGTGCTGTTTTTGGCGTTCTTCTAGCCTTTGGAATGCTATTCCCGAACACAGAGATGTTCATTTTATTTATTCCCTTTCCCGTAAAAGCGAAATATCTTGTCATAGGATATGGAATTTTAGAACTATTTCTTGGAATAGCGAATCGTGGTGGCGATAATGTTGCTCATTTTGCCCACCTTGGGGGAATGATCTTTGGGTTCTTCTTAATCAAATATTGGAATAAAAAGTACAATCGTTTTCTTTAACAAGGATTTACGGAACGTAGGAATCTGGAAAATTCTTTCTTTGAGGCGCTACGATAAAATCGTTAAAAGAGGGAAACCCAATGGAATATTTGTTGTGTTGTGGAGGCGTTGAGTCAAAAAAATCTCAACTATTAAGGTAGAACTAAACAAAAGTAGAAAATCAAATAACATCCCAAATCAACCTCAATGCCTTTAATTTCAACATATTAAAAACAAGCGAAAACCACAACAACAAATAATTACAAGGTAAAAACACCTTATTGTTTAAAAACAATCGTAAATTGAACCTTTAACGAAAGACAAAATTATGGCAAACCTCAAAACTATCATTACGATTGTTACCCTTTTCGCAACATTGTCATTATTTGGACAAAACGAAGTTGAAGGAATCTGGAAAACCATAGACCACGAAACAGGAAAAGCCAAATCGTTGGTGAAAATCACCATCGGCAACGATGGAAAACTATATGGCTCGCTTCTGAAAATTCTTAACAACGAGGGTTCTGAAGAGAAAGTGTGCGAAGATTGTCCCGAACCTTATAACGGAAAGAAAATTACAGGAATGCAAATTATTAATGGACTGCACAAAGATGGCAAAGAGTGGGTGGGCGAAAAAAAGATTTTTGATCCGGGTAGAAAATCATTCTACAATGTTAAAATCTGGGTCGAAAATGGCAAACTAAAAGTGCGGGGTTATATGGGTTGGTTATACTCAACACAAGAATGGATAAGGGTTTCGGGCGAAATGTAACCCGGCGTTGCACTTAATAAAATTGACTAAAACATACATTTCTTATTCATTCCGAGTGGGAAGATTGCTCGGGGAACATAACATAATGGAGCACAAAATCTAGCAATCATTAATAGGAATTTTATGGACAATTATAAATCTTTTTTTAAAAAAATCCACTAATTTAAGCAAAGAACCAACATTTAATAACACCTCAACTATTTCTCCTCTTTATCTAACAGACGTTTAATGGCTATTAGGTTGTTGTTCATCTGCTCAGAGCGTTCCTTTTCAGGATATGACATTGTTGTATCATACGCCTCCTGATACCGCCCTAGTTTAAAATAAACAGCCGAAAGATTGGTGACAGCATCCAAAGAGGGAAAAATATGGTACGATTTTTCCAAATAGAAAAGTGCCTTATCAAAATCGGCCAATTTAAAATACGCCGCACCCAAATTATTTAAAACATTGATATTTGAAGGATGCTGTTCGTGTGCTTTCAATAAAACAGTAATTCCTTTAGCAAACTGACCAGTATTTACATAAGCCAACCCTTCGTATGAATAAATTGGATTTGCCTGAGGATCAAGATTTTTCAGTGGCTTTTGAGCCAACTTTGCATTCACTAAAACCTGATTCCATTGATATTGAAGAGTTTTCGCACTAATTGATCTCCCCATTTCGGTTTGGGAAATTATATAATTTGTGTGGTCGCGCGCAGTTCGAAGATACACCTCCTGATTCACGCATTGCCCAGCATAAACAACTCCAAATCCGCCAAATAACATGGGGAGAATGAAAATCTTATTGCTCATCAACAAGGTTGTCCCCTTCGTGTTCCGACCATAAAGATAAAGTGCCGTTGCAAAGACAATAGAAAGTATGGTGTTATGATACGTTCGCTCATAAGGGAAGTCGAAAAACGATGCCGCTAAATAGATGGTTAATCCAAAAATCAAAAACAGGGCAAACAATCGTTCATCGAAGAGATTCGAACGACGAATTACCGTCAACAAGAAATAGAAAACAGCAGTAAAAATCCCACAATAAATAAGAAGCCCAAACACCCCTTTTTCGGCCAATACCCATAAATAATCGTTGTGAGGACGTTGCCAATTGAGCTCATTCTCGCGGGTAAACCTTCCATTATAGAATTCAGGAGCATGTAGCTTCCAATTCCCAGGACCATATCCAAACAAGGGCTTTTCCTGAATCATATCAAGGGTGGTTTTCCAAATATTAATTCGGTGAACGTTCTCTTTCGACGTTGGATTTACAATACTTTGCAACTGTTTAACATAGCGATTACTACTGGTTCCTTGACTCAAGAAGATGACTCCAATAACAGATAATAATCCAACAATACCTATGGAAACAATAGCAATTTGCACCCGTTTTCCAATGCCAAATTTTGACCCCAAAAACATGAGAACAAAAACCGAAACCCCCACGCCTACCATTGCCCCCACCCAAACAGCACGTGTTTGCAGAATAACAATCAATGCTAAAATCAATATCGTTGAAATAATTGAAATATATTTCCACAAACGCTTAAAACGAACCATTCCAAAAAGCGAGAAAGGGAGCAATAGTACAAATGCGATGGAGAGCAGGTTTTTATGCGCCATAAACCCTCGCACTTTGTATATAATGGGGGTTTGTCGACCATACTCATCAAAAAGTGTTTCCGACGACAAAATCACCTCTTTTAGATATTGGAAAAATGCAATGGCAGCCAATAGCAATGCCGAAGCCACCAAAAACCTCGTCAT
>JAQVXQ010000103.1 GCA_028709085.1 Salinivirgaceae bacterium
CGGAATGAGCGGAATGTTAAATACAATATGGCTAATAATTTCCGCCATGGTTTTTGGAGGAGTAATGGAATCATGTGGACTCCTTTCCAAAATAACGATGTCGATAATACAATATGCCCAATCAACCGCATCGCTTATTACAGCAACTGTAACGACATGCATATTTTTCAATATTACAGCCTCCGATCAATATCTTGCCATTGTTGTCCCCGGCAGAATGTTTGCGGAAACATATCGTAAACGAGGATTAAAGCCCGAATTATTAAGTCGAACCTTGGAAGATTCCGGAACCGTAACTTCGGTATTGATTCCTTGGAATACCTGTGGAGCAACCCAATCGGCAGTGTTAGGTGTTCCGGTATTGACCTTTTTGCCATATGCGTTTTTCAACATCATAAGTCCGGTAATGAGTATTTTTATTGCAGCCATTAATTTCAAAATAAGACGCTTTGATATAAATGAAAATATAGAGCTTGAAGAGAGCGAAAATGAGTAATTTTGTATATTCTTAACCAATCTGCCATTATCATGAATCGGAAAATTGCAATAATATCTGTTTTGATTACAGGGATTACATTATGTTCATTCTCCCAGTCAAATATTTCAGCACGCCTTGAATCCATTCTGCAACAAAAGAAGAGTAAAGAAACGCACATTGTTGTAAAGCTGAAAAATCAATGGAATATCGATAGTATTATTACAATTCACAATCAAAACAAATACACCACAAACGAGCGTGCCATTCGAACAATAAAGTCAATTCGCAAATTCACATCAACGAATCAAAAATCGTTCAGCCAACATATTCACGATATCATTAATCAAGGCTACAATTTAAAAATAACACATCAATTTTGGAGTGCAAATTTAATTGCGCTCGTTGGAAATGAAGCTGCCATTCGTCTACTGGCAATACATCCCGATATTGATCGGGTTTCTTTTGACCATACCGATTATCGAGCCTATTCCACGGAATTGGGATCTGGAAATAGAACGAAAGGCAAAGCAACTTCGGGGATTCAAGCCATAGGCGTTCGTAAAATGTGGGAACTTGGTTATACTGGTTTAGGAAGAAAGGTTTTAAGCGTTGACACTGGAGTTTATACCTCGCACCCTTCCATTGCCGGACGTTTTCTAGGATTATATTCCACGATGGCAGAAAGCTATTTTGGATTTAACAATCCGTTACCGGTTGACATTAGCTCTTCGACGCATGGAACCCACACCATTGGAACGGTACTTGGAACAATTGACAATAATGGTGATTCCATTGGTATTGCATATAAAGCATACTATATGGTATCGGACCCTATTGTGAGTAATTTATCCGAAGTTCGTAGATTAAGTGAAATACTAAGTTGTTTTGAATGGGCACTCGACCCGGACCAAAATCCGGAAACCGTAAACGACATTCCTGATGTAATTACAAATTCGTGGGGTTTAGAAAACTCCGGCATTATTGAAGATTGCGATGCTCCGGAAACCTTGGTGTTTAACGTTTTAGAAGCCGCTGGAGTTGCCATGGTATTCTCCGCCGGAAATAGCGGTCCCAATGTGGGGACTATTGGTCAACCTGCCCACATTGCTCGCAGCACAACCAACATTTTCAGTGTGGGAGCTGTAAATGCACAATCAAGTTCATTAAACATTGCGGACTTTTCCAGTCGTGGACCCACAAATTGTCCGGCTGAAAATGGAAGTCCACTGCATATTAAACCCGAAGTAGTTGCACCCGGAGTCAATGTTTACTCAGCACAAGGACTTGACGGATATGGTTCTCTATCGGGAACAAGTATGTCGGCACCACACGTTGCCGGAATCGTTCTCCTTTTAAAAGAAGCATTTCCGGAGGTGTCGGGAACCGAAATTTTACAGGCAATCTATGAAACGGCGATCGATTTAGGCGATTCGGGAGAAGATAACACCTTCGGAAATGGTATGATTAACGTTTGGAATGCGTTTCAACATTTGTCGCAAACACACACTCCTACTCCACCAATGACTGGAGGAGATATTAAAACATCGGCGGAAGGAACATTTTCAAATAATCACAATGAGATCCTTGCCACGATTCAATGTAGTAATATTGGTACTGCGGTTTCAATAATCAATCAAATAAAATTCCATATCAATGAAACCGAGATTATTAAAGATACAATTATAACCGTGGAGCCAAATGAAGTTCAAGAGTTTACAACAATTCTAGACATATCGGAACTTGAAGAAGCTGTGAAATATGAAGTGAAACTGTATGCAAATCCTCAAACCTATTCTGACATTGACACTGTAAACAACTACAGTTGGTTTCAATTGACAAAGCCGCATAGTGTTGAACTGCCGTTTACGGAGACTTTCGAAACGGCTTCCTTTGATTTAAGTTATACTAAAGTAATGGTAAGTAATCCAGACAAATCGTTTACTTGGCGAGCAGATACAGTTCCTCAATTTGGGAATAGTACGAAATCGGCAAGCATGAAATTCCGATTTTACACACAAAAAAATGAAAAGGATTATATGCAGTTGTTTCCCATAAACTTGAACCATCCTGAAGAGTTGAACTTGGGGTTTAAATATGCATATGCTGAAAAAACCGTTTTTATAAAAGACACTTTATTGGTAACCATATCAACCGATGGAATAAACTTTACTGACACTCTGTGGGTTAAAGCAGGAACTGAGCTTGCAACTGTTAAAGGATGGCATTACTCAAATCTATTTATTCCAACTAAACCAAAGGAATGGGCATACGCCAATATCGACCTTAGAGCGTATCGAGGAGCATCGACGATATGGATTCGTTTTGAAGCAATAAATGACAATGGAAACGATCTGTTTATTGACGATATTGCGGTATATGAAAACACAGATCCGTTGTCGATTCAAGAACCCACAACAAGGCAAGCGCCGAAGCCCGTTGTGTATCCAAACCCAGCAAAATCAGAAGTTCACATTCTATTTTCGCCCCCCACAAACAAGCGACAAATTACACTTTTTGATATAACCGGTCGTCAAATTCGAATAGAGAAAACGGTTGTAAATGAAAACGAAATTACAATACAATTACCGAAACTAGAGACCGGATTATATATCATATCCGTCTTTGAAGAGCAAAACATATCTACTCATACAATAGTGATTGAATAATTATAGGATATACTACACAATGGAAAAAACAACAAAAGATTTTATTTTCGGATTAAGACCCGTAATTGAGGCGATTGAAAGCGGACAAACGGTCGATAAAATATTAATCAAAAAAGGACTGACGGGCGATTTAGTTAAAGAACTATACAAAGCGGTAGCGGATTACAAAGTTCCACTTCAACATGTTCCGATTGAAAAAATTGAACAAATAACAAAGAAAAATCACCAAGGAGTGCTTGCTTTTCTTTCTGCTGTAGAGTTTTTTGATCTTGATACAATTATAAGCGATGTTTTCAGCGAAGGCAAAAATCCGTTTATTGTTGTGCTGGATCAAATTACCGATGTACGTAATCTTGGGGCAATCATCCGATCGGCTGAATGTGCCGGAGCACACGCTATCTTAGTTCCCACAAAAGGTTCAGCCAGAATAGGGGCTGACACCGTAAAAACCTCTGCCGGAGCACTTTATCACATCCCAATATGTCGCACAGATGCTCTTCCCAACCAAATAAAGAATTTGAAGAAAAGTGGGCTTCAAATAATTTGCGGAACTGAAAAGACCGAAGAAAACTACTACAACGTAGATTTAACAATGCCTTTTGCTTTAATTATGGGATCCGAAGAGTTTGGAGTAAGTCCTGAAATAATGCGGCTAGGCGATAGTTTTGCTAAAATTCCAATTAATGGAAAAATCAAATCACTGAATGTTTCTAGCGCAGCCTCAATAATCATGTATGAAGCTGTACGTCAACGGTTAATTATGTAAATTAATTGTATCTTACAGACTGACAGCACTATTGAATATGTGTTGTCAGCCTGTTAGTTTATCCATTTTTAACAAAAAACACTCAATAAAACTATAAAAGGTTATTTTCCACCAAATATTCTGCAATCCAAACCGCATTCGTAGCAGCACCAATCCGTAGATTATCGGCAACAATCCACATATTCAAAGAATTGGGAAAAGATTCATCGATGCGCAAACGTCCAACAAAAACGGTATCCGTATCCTTTGATATTATGGGCATGGGATATTCATTGGCCTGCGGATTATCGTAAACCTTTACAGCAGGTGCTTTTTGAAGCACATCCTTAATTTGAGCAATCGTAAATGGTTTATCAAACGTTACATTAACTGATTCGGAATGTCCACCAGTAGTGGGAACACGCACTGCGGTTGCCGTGATTGGCATTGTGTTGTTTTCCAGAATTTTACGCGTTTCTTGAATCAATTTCATCTCCTCTTTTGTATAACCATTTTCCAGAAACTGATCGCAATGCGGAATAACATTTCCATCAATAGGATGCGGATAAACCATGTCACCAACAATGCCATTGCGCTCATTTTCAAACTGTTGAATAGCCTTTACTCCCGTTCCGGTAATGGACTGATAGGTGGAAATAACGAGTCGTTGAACACCAAAAGCACGATGTAAAGGTGCTAACGCCATACCCATTTGAATTGTACTGCAATTTGGGTTTGCTATAATTCTACACTTTGGTTTAATTGCATGTCCATTGACCGACGGTACAATTAACGGAACCAAGTTGTCCATCCTCCATGCCGATGAATTATCGATAACCGTAATTCCAGCTTTTGCAAATTCTTGAGCCCACTCTTTGGAAACTGCTCCACCACAAGAAAAGAGAGCAATATCAGGTTGCAAAGTAATAGCTTGTTGCATGCCAATAACCGAATACGCTTTGTTTCGAAAAACAACGCTCTTGCCTACACTTTTTTCACTGGCAACGGGAATCAGCTCACTAATGGTTAATGAGCTATCATTCAATACTTTTATCATTGTTTGTCCCACCAAACCCGTGACACCTACGATTGCAATCTTCATTTCTATTTTTTTATTATAAACTAATTTTAAGTTGTGAATCGTACAATTGTCAGAACAACAATTATATGAGTTTCATATTTATTTAGCAAAGATACATTTTGAGAATGAATTTCAATTGAGCAAAATCAAAAATTAATGGCCATATAATTGAGTTTTGCTGAAATTCGAAAATCAATTTGCTTAAAAGAAGATCAAAAAGGTTGGCAATCCAACTTTGATTTATTAACTTTCCAACTTTGATACACACAACTGTTATTACAATGTATAATTTAAATTTTAATGTGACCTTCATATGAAAACTAAAATACGTAGTCTGGTTCTGTCTCCATTTTTAATCTTTGTCTTATTTTTAAATCCAACTATTTCCAACGCACAAATTTACGAATCATTCAGCGATGGAAATTTCACTGAAAATCCAACATGGACAGGAACAGTGGATCAATTTCAAGTTACTACACCTCACAATTCAGGCGATGGAAGTTTGTCGGCATCAACCGATGGAATGGTTCTAGGAAGCCTCCCAAAAATGAGCAACTCAGCTTTATTCTTGGAATCGAGCCGTGCATATGGAGAATGGACGTTCTCTGCAGCCGAAGGCCATGGATGGGCAATAAGTAGCACTAATTGCTATTCAATAATCTTATTATCAGACACAAACGACCCACAATTGCACACAGGATCTACGCCAAATTTTAACGGTTATTTTTTAAGATTCGATGGCTCTAGCGACAACTTCGTTCTATATCGTCAACAAGGAACTACACCAACCATGTTGATCGATACAAATTTCCCTGACGGGGAGGATGGTACAACGAGTATCCCTCGATCATTTAAAATTACTCGCTCCGAAACTGGCGAATGGGCAATTTTCATTGACAATGAATGGGATATTACCGCTGTAACACCAAGAGGAAATGCGGTCGATAACGAAATAACAACTAGCCAATACTTTGGCATAGTTACTAAGGTTGGAACTCCATCGGATTCCAGAGTATTATGGTTCGACAATCTATATATTGGAGAGGAAATTGTTGACACCACGCCCCCCACTGTCCTATCGGCCAATACCACCAGTGACAAAACAGCTGTGGTTACCTTTAGCGAACCTCTTTCGTCAACAAGTGCTCTTTTAAACTCAAATTATAATCTCGAAGATCAGGGAGAACCTTTATCTGTAACGTTTACAAATAGTGAGCAAAATCAAGTTCTGCTCACGTTCCAAAATTCTTTTCCGTTATCCACAAGTATAACGTTATCAATTTCGAATGTTTCAGACATCAATAACAACGTTATGTTGCCCTATGAAACAACCCTTTTTTACGCACCACCACAACCTGGCGACATTGTTATCAACGAAATATACTTTGACCAAACTCCTACTATAGGCCTCCCTAACGGTGATTTCCTGGAGTTATACAACCGTCGAGATTACAATATTTCAATTAAAGATTGGGTATTAAGCATTGGCACTAAAGATATTACACTTCCAAATTTCACGCTAAATGCAAACCAATTTCTAATTATTGCCCCATCATCGGTTTACGACGATTATTCAAATTACGGAGATGTGCTTGCGCTAATCTCCACTACGGATCTCACAAATACAGGGAAAACAATTACCTTAAGAGACACGGCAGATCAAACAATTCATACGATATCTTACGATATTTCCTTCTATCAAGATCCAGACAAAATAGAAGGAGGTTGGTCGATCGAACAAATAGATCCAAATGGGTGGTGTCAACAAAAGACAAATTGGAGAGCAAGTATTGCAGAAATTGGAGGAACTCCGGGTTCAATCAATTCCGTAAATGCCGAAAACATTGACAACACACCACCAACTGTTAAAAATGTTAATATTATTAACCCAACCTCCATTGAAATTAATTTCAGCGAACAAATCACCAACGCATCATTTGATATAAGCAATTATATCATAAATCCCTCAATATCAATAACATCAAGCCAATCGAACGATCAAGGAGATGGTGTAACACTTTCGCTTGCAACAGACATTATTTTAGGTACAGAATATACAATCAAAATTAGCAATATTGAAGATTTGTGCGGAAACACGATTGCAGAACCCATTATTTGCCCATTTATAATTAAGCAAATCGAACAAGGCGATGTCATAATAAACGAAATATTTTTTGACCAAACGCCACCCGTAGGATTGCCCGATTACGACTTTCTTGAACTGTATAATCGACGCAACCATCCAATCTCCATTAAGGATTGGGTTTTGTCCATTGGCACAAAAAACATTACTATTCCGACGTTCACCATGGAGGCACACCAATATCTAATTATTGCACCATCAGCGTCGTATGAAGCTTATTCACAATATGGTACGGTACTCACATTGATTTCAACAACCGATCTAACCGCAACCGGCAAGGAGGTCACGCTCCGCGATACTTCTGGAATGATAATTCACACGGTGAGTTACAACACCTCCTTTTATAAAGATCCAGATAAAGAAGAGGGCGGTTGGTCCATCGAATTAATTGATCCCGATGGTTGGTGTCAACAAAGAAGCAACTGGCGGGCAAGTATTGCCGAAATTGGAGGAACCCCTGGGTCAGTAAACTCAGTAAGTGCACCAAATATTGATGACACTCCCCCTGAAATTGAAGCAATTTGGACTGAGAACATACAAAAAATACACATTCTCTTTAATGAGGAGATTACAACCCAAAGTGCAACAACCTTAGCAAATTACAGTTTTGATGGCGGAATAGCCATTGGATTTATCAGGTTCGATTCCATATCGAAAAGAGAAGTCACTATTATGCTCAATACACCCCTTGAAGAAGATACAGAATATCAATTAACCGTATCAAACATCAGCGACTTTTGTGGAAATATACTGTTGTCAACAACCCGAACTGTCCTATATTTGCAACCCGCTTTTGGAATGATTGTTTTTAATGAAATCATGTGCAATCCAAAAGAAGATGCCGACCTTCCCAACGTAAAATACATTGAACTGTACAATCGTAGTCAAAACGAAATAAACTTATATCAATGGGAACTGCGCTCTGGAACAACAACATACAAAATTCCTGCCGTGACAATTGAACGAGGTGCATACGTAATTCTAAAACAAGCGGGATCTACATTGATTCAGGAAATTGTACCAGAAGTTGCCTTATTTTCATCCACATTTCTATCAGTTACCAGTAAAACGCTGGAGCTTTATGCGCAAAACAATACACTTATTCATTGGGTATCATATTCAAACAGTTGGTACAATGATGAATATAAAAAACTAGGAGGATATTCTCTCGAGCAAATCGACCCCAATAATTTCTGTTTAGGTGCTGGAAACTGGACCGCAAGTAACGATCGAAAAGGTGGAACACCCGGAACAGTTAACTCTGTTGCAAAACAAAATCCCGATAATACTGAACCTGAACTACTTTACTTAACTGTCGATTCGGACACCAGTGTTACCCTACATTTTAACGAACCATTAAATTTCGCCGAACTGATGGACAACACGAAGTGGAATATTTCACCGGGAACATTTCCCAATAGTATTGTGACAAATTCGCCCAAAGGGACCTTATTCACACTCCTATTTAACACGCCTCTTGAAAAGGAGACCACGTACACCATAACTGCTCCTACAATACGCGATTGTGCAGGGAATGAACAAACTATTGAGCCCAAAACTTTTCAATTGCCCGAATCTCTAATTGATGATCATATCATTATAAACGAAATTCTTTTTGACCCATTTACGAAAGGGACAGAGTTCGTGGAATTATACAATAACTCAACACAAATCTATGCTCTTAACAACATCTTTTTGACCAAATATAATAGCGATAATAGTATCGCAACCCTTGCAAAGGCATCTGAATACGGACACCTAATTTATCCCAATGATTATATTGTGCTTGCCAAAACAAGAAAACAAATTGCCGATTTTTATCCACTAACAGATAGCTTAAAAGTTGTTGAAACGCAATCGCTACCTTCGTTACCAAGCAGCGGTGGAAACATTGTATTAATGAATACACAAGGGAAAATTATTGACAAACTAACGTACGACAAAAAGATGCACTCTCCCCTACTTCGAAACACAAAAGGAGTATCGTTGGAACGTATTAATCCAAATATTGGGAGTGAAATTAATAATAATTGGCACTCAGCAGCGCAAACCGACAATTTTGCAACGCCAACCTACATCAATTCGCAAAATGGGGTGAGTCCAATTAGTGATTCAAAATATACACTCTCCTCAAAAATATTCTCTCCAGATGGCGATGGATATGACGACTATTTGCTGATCGGTTACAATTTTAATTCAGAAGGAATCTCTCTAAATACAACCATTTTTGATGTACATGGAAGAGTAGTTAAGAAACTAACGCGCAACTACTTAGCGGGACAAAGTGGCGAATTAAGATGGGATGGAACAAATGAAGACAATCAACGTGTTCCAGTGGGACCTTATGTGATTTATTTGGAATCATTAAATCATGAAGGGAAAGTTGAACACAATAAACTCGTTGTAACAGTGGCATATAGGTAAAACATTAAGCGAATTTAAAATGATATATGAAAGCCATATTTTTTGACCGCGATGGAGTTATAAACGACAATAGTCAACACTATTACACACATAAAATTGAACAGTGGACATTTAATCCAGGAATTATTGAATTGATGTCCGGCTTGTTAAACAAAGGATACAAACTTTTCATAGTCACCAATCAAGGAGGCGTTGCACGAGGGAAATATTCAAAATCGGATATTGTGCAACTCCACTTGCAGGTTTGCAACGCATTAAAGGAAAAAGGCATAATTATAACCGACATTGCCGTTTGTCCGCACCATCCGCTGATTGAAAACTGTCTGTGCAGAAAACCTCAGCCGCTGATGCTTGAAAAACTGATTGCCCGATACCACATTGACAAAGCTCAAAGCTATATGATTGGAGACAGCAAAAGTGATGGTGAAGCCGCTACACAAGCTGGAATTAAATCGATAATTGTACCCAAAAACAAGGATGTCCGCCAACAAATCAATCATATTCTATAACAAATGGAAATTATCAAAGAGACATTTATATGCTTCAATGGCGACATATTGCCCAATAGAGACCTGTTTACGTTAAATAATCGATCTTTTCAATATGGAGATGGCCTCTTTGAAACAATGCGTACTCGGGGAGCTCAAATTCTATTTTTCGAACACCACTGGAAACGTCTTATCGACAGCATGTTGGTTTTGCAAATGGATGTCAATTCACTTCCTGAAAAAGCAGAAATAGAAAGCGTAGTAAGCCGATTACTACACCGAAACAAATATTTAAAAGCAGCCCGACTACGTTTTACAGTTTATAGAAACTCAGGCGGTTTTTACGCCCCAACCAACGATACAGTAAGCTACACCATTGAAGCAACACCATTGACAGAAGCTAAATACGAACTAAACACAAAGGGAATATTAGTGGGATTGTATGATGACATCCCAATCGTACCCAATGCACTCTCATCGTTAAAAACATGTTCCGCCCTACAATATATTATGGCTGCAAAATATTGCAAAACAAAACAATACGACGATTGTATTTTACTAAATCAAGATGGTTACATCGTTGAAGGAATTTCATCAAATATATTTTTACTAATTCAGGATAAATTAATAACACCGCCCATTGCCGATGGATGCACAAACGGAATTATGCGCGGGAGAGTACTCGAAATTGCAAACACTCTATCGATTGAAACTATTGATAATAAACACATTGAACCTAAACATCTGGGAAATGCCGAAGAGGTATTTTTAACAAATATGGTCCAAGGTCTAAAATGGGTTATGGGTTATAAAAACAAACGATATTTCAATAAAAAAACACGAGAGATTACGCACATTCTAAATCAAAATGCAGGACTAAACAACTAGTTGTACTAAGAATGTTTAAAATGAACCTACAAAACGATCATTCTGATCACATTTCCCCTTCAAAATCGATCGAATATCCCGATATTAAAATATTGAAATTACAAAACAATGAGGATGACCACTCTTTCGAATAGAGTATAACTATAAATCTGATTATGGTATTCGTGCATTGTTTTAAACATGAAACTCTATTAATCAACCCTCTACAAAATTCAGTATTTACATCCAATTTGAAAATCCTTGAGGTATTTTTGGTTTGTTAATAATATGTTATATTTTTGTAGCATCCGGTCATAGTTTTAATCAAATTTATATCAACCAAAAACA
>JAQVXQ010000245.1 GCA_028709085.1 Salinivirgaceae bacterium
GGACTAATTTGTCCAGCGTTTCGGAGTTTTTTTTTCATAGTGGTAAATTTAAAAGGTTTGTATATACAAATATCGCAAATTTACCGCAAATTACCGCCCCACCAAAGAGGGCGGTTTAGTTCAACAAACGTTTAATTGATTCAACATCCGCTTTTTCTTGTGCCAGTTTTTTGTTATCAGGATAGTCGTTTCGCAAAAGATTTTCAACCTGTTGGTATTGAATCTCTACCTGGGTAAACAAATTAACACCCTCTTTCGTTACCCCAAGATTAACAAAATAATCTGCTATGTTCTTGGAGCAAACTTCCCCATCCTTTAAAATATCCCCCAATAATTCCAAACACTCATTTAGATATCCTATAGAAAAACTATCTCTGTTCTTTACAAACTTACTTTTACGCTCCTCAAATTTCTCAAGCGATTCTTTTGTTTTGCGTGGATTTTCAGTTTCATAACGTGTCTCAATGGCTTTTTGAATTACTGCCCATGAACCAAACATCTTTTGCGATATGTTCGTTAACGACAAATCGTTCCGCAGATAGATTTTATCGAGATCGTAATCTTTAATATGCAGGAGTATTTCAATAAGATTGTGCTCTCCTTCTACTTGTTTGCAAAAAACATGTTCGCAAATATCCTGATAACATTTCTCAATACTCTCAAGGACTTCAGTGTCTGAATTAAAGAGTTCGGGCAACCATGAAATTGCATTTCTATCGCTTAATATTTGTTTATAAAGTGGTTTCAACTTCGGCAACCGATTGGTTTTCTCTTTTTGCTTTTGGTTGTATAAGTTTATATACTCGTTCAATCCTTTTAATTTGCTGCCATTATCCAAGCTTTTTCCACCCAAAACAGCATTATATCTGTCAATTTGTTTTTGCGTTAACACTTTGGTGAAATAGTCCAAACAAAAGATATCCTCAATTTTCTCAACATCTAAAATTTCCGCTAGCTCGCTATAAAGTTGCTCAAGATTAATGGCAACATCCGTTATTTTGACTTTCTCAAATACTGTAATATTGTCGATAAACTTGGGCAGATTTTCATGTATGAGTCGGTAAGCTATTGCTGTTGCTTTATCTTCAGCAGAATACATATTTTTTCGGTTCTCGTGGAAACCAGTAAAATAGGTTGTAAAGTTATCAAACTCGGCAATCAGTGCAATTTCTTCCTCCTTTTCCACAAAAGCTTTCAAATCTTCTTTTATCAACTCCTTGGCAAATAGTCTTTTAAATTGCTCTTTCTGACTACTATCTTTTGAAAATCGATCCGCAATTTGTTTCCGTAGTTTACTTTGAATCTCTTCAAATATTTTCTTTTGAGTTTCATCTCGTTTATCTCGGTAATAAAAAAAGTATTCGCTTAATGAATCCTTTTTCCCTTCATCATTAAACTTAAGTTCAAAGTTGCTCAATGCACTTTCAATAAATTCTTTATGGTATCTGTCAATTATCTTCTTGACCTCTTTATAGCTTTCAGCTCTATGCTCATCATTCTCAAGAAAGCCATTATTTTGAATGTGTTCGAGTGTTTTCCCTTGCGGTTTCAATTCAAATCGGAGCGTTTTGCTCAACGAATACAAGTTTGTAAAATCTTTAAAACCATCCATAATTCATATATATTAAATGTTTCACATAAACGTTCATTCAAAATAGGGATTCTTTATCTTTTCAGCTTAAGCACTTTCCCCCAACATTTCACAAATCTACTTCCCCGAAGCGACAGAAACGGTCGCCTACATTTTTATTTTGTCTATTTTTTCGGTAATGCAGGTTTTTAAACCTTGGTCGCCCAAAATGTGGATGTCGGGAAATAACCCAAGGACAAAACGGCATACACCTTCGTAGCTGCAAACCGGGGCTTCGAACAAGTAGCTGTTTTCGCCAATGGGCGTTACAAATTGCTCAGCAAGCGGATACTCTTCAATGAGCAGGCTGTAGGCTCGAACGTTGAGCTCCAATTTGGCTTTCCCAATGTATTCTTGTCCCGAAATACGAAATACATCAATCTGTGCGTCAATATGTTTGGCCTTGTGTTGCCAAGGTTGGTGGAGCACCTCGACGCTTCCAATCCGCGCTGTTTTGAATAACTTGCACTGATCTGCCGTTGGGCAATAGCACCACACTTGCTCAAAGTTGGTTGTAAACTGAAAGGGTTCTACCTGACGGTTGCTAACCACGTTTGAGTTTGCCGATCGATAACTTTTTAAAACAACACTCATTTCCTCGTCAATGGCTTCCATCAGATTATGAACCACATTGCTTAATTCGGGGTTTACAACCACATCGGCAAGCCATGGATAATTGTAGAGGTTGTAGAGTTTTCCCTTCAAGTTTTGTTTCATCGCTGTGCCATCGTCGATACTGTCAATGGCACGGTGGAGAATGTAGGCCTCCTCTTTTGAGAAGTGTATCAAATCGCTAATCTCTTTCAAACTGCCCTGCTGTGGCGTAAGAAATGGAATTGACCGACTTCTATGTTCCACCACAAAGCCAACATTACCAAGGGTTTCAATATCTCGTTGCACGGTTCGTTGTGCGCAACCCAATATCTGAGCTAATTCATTGGTATTTCGTCGATTTCCTATGAGTAGTTGGATTAATCGGAGCAAACGTTCAATTTTGGGCTGTTCCATAATTTCTTTTGTTAACGTTTTAACTCCTAAATGTATTAATAATAATCGATGTTTTAACTTTTATTGATA
>JAQVXQ010000246.1 GCA_028709085.1 Salinivirgaceae bacterium
TATGGCGGTCATCGACCCCGTTAAAATTGTATTAACCAATTATCCCGACGGGAAAGTGGAATATGTTACACTCGAAAACAACCCCGAAGATCCATCAACTGGAACACGCGAGGTTGCTTTTAGCAAGGAACTCTATATTGAGCGAGGCGATTTTATGGAAGAACCGCCCAAGAAATTCTTCCGACTTTCACCAGGCAATGAGGTGCGTTTAAAAGCAGGCTATATTATTAAAGCCGAAGAGGTTATTAAAGATGCCGATGGAAAAATAACGGAAATTCGATGTACCTATGATCCCGATAGCAAGTCAGGCTCAGGAACAGAGGCGAGTAAGAGAAAAGTGAAGGCTACAATCCATTGGGTATCAGCCCAACACTCCTATGATGCGGAAGTCCGATTTTACGATCGCCTCTTTACCGACCCCGCACCCGATAACCACGAGGGAAAGGATTTCACAGAGTTCATAAACCCCGAGTCGTTAAAAACGTTGCATGAGTGTAAAATTGAGGACGGTTTTAAAGACCTTAAACCCGAAACTCACGTTCAGTTTCAGCGTATTGGATATTTTGTAACTGACAGATATGATAGCACCCCTGAAAAATTAGTCTTTAATCGAATTGTATCTTTAAAAGACGAGTGGTCGAAAATTAATAAGTAGAGAACTACTTTACAATGGATAAGGCATAAAGCACATTGGTTTTGTACTGTTTTACACCCAATGACTTTATGCTTTTTCGATTCCTAAAGGAACTTCATAGCATCAAAGATTTTTGTACTTTGAGAAATCCTATTTTGAGTAGTCGATATGGTTAATAAAAGCAAAGATCATAAAAAGATTTATAGATTTGCAGTACAATAATAATTCTAACAACTCACGTTTGTGAATATTGCCTACATTATTAACGCCATAGGGCGGATATCAATAGTTATTGCACTGTTTATGTCAACATGTGTATTGTGGGCAATTTATTACTCCGAGACTCATGTTTATTTTCCGCTGGGAATTTCAATTTTCATTTCATTGGTTTTAGGAATAATAATGGTGTTTGGCACGCATTACAGTAGTAAAAATATTAACCTAAAAGATAAGTATATAATTGTTGTTGTTTCGTGGTTGTTTATTGGTGTTTTGGGAGCATTGCCCTATTATATTTCTGGAAATATTCCAAGTTTTATCGATGCAATGTTTGAATCCCTTTCCGGTTTCAGCACCACAGGATCTACAATTTTAACCGATATTGAAGCACTTCCACGCTCCATTTTGTATTGGCGAAGTTTGACACATTGGATTGGAGGAATGGGAATAATTGTTTTGGTTATTGCTGTTTTTCCAATGTTCAAAACCATTGGTTATCAGATGTTTTCGCTCGAAGCATCGGGGTTGTTGAACCAAAAGCTTAAACCACGCACGTCGGATATTGCAAAACGATTATGGTCAATATACATTGGTCTTACGGTTATTCTTGTGGGGCTGTTAATGTGGGGAGGGATGGACTTTTACGAGAGCCTCTGCCACTCCTTTGGAACCATTGCCACCGGAGGTTTTTCCACAAAAAACAGCAGTGTGGGATTCTACTCTCCATACATACAATATGTCATAACTATATTTATGTTGCTTTCGGGAATGAACTTTACGTTGCATTATTTCCTTATTAAAGGAAACTTTAAACGCCTTTACGTTAACTCCGAATTGCGGCTCTATCTTTCCATTATTGCTGTGGTAACGTTGATTATCAGTGCCGTTTTAATTGTAGAGCAAAACTACGATACCGAATTGGCATTTCGAGAGTCGTTTTTTCAAGTAGTATCCATGCTAACTACCACAGGTTATGCTACAACCGATTATTTATTGTGGCCAACACAAGCTTGGATTCTAATTTTTGGGCTCATGTTCATTGGTGGATGTGTTGGATCTACCGCTGGAGGAGTGAAAGTGATTCGACACGTAGTTGCATTTAAGTACTTGAAAAAGCAACTGTCGCTATTAGTCCATCCCAACGCCATAAAGGTTATTAAAATTAATCAACGATCGGTGCAAGACAATCAGGCAATTACCATTATTGTATTTATTATGTTCTACATTATTATATTTGCCATCGGGGTATTTATTATGTCCATTATGGGACTCGACTTGCAAACTGCCATGGGGTCGGTAATTTCAACCATGGGGAGTTTTGGCCCTGGAATTGGAACGGTTGGCCCAGCTGCAAACTTTGCTCATATTCCCGATGTAGGTAAAATTGTCTTGACATTACTGATGGTTATTGGTCGCCTGGAGATATTTACCTTTATGATAATTCTAACTCCTGATTTTTGGAAAAAGCAGATTTCCAATTAACCATAACCGTTCACCCATTCAATTTTGCCAAAAACTTTTTAGTCTCCACCAAAAAACGATCGTGTTTTCCAGTTCCAATTAATCCTTTTGAGTCAAAAGCCTCAACTTCAAAAGAGACTTTCCTGCCATCAACCGACACAACCGTACTATCGGCATATACCGAGTCGCCTGGTAGAGTGGCTCTTAGATGTTGAATGCAAATTTCTGTCCCTACACTTGAATAGCCCTCGGGTAGAAACTCCTCGATACATTTGTACGAAGCATTTTCCATTAAAGCAATCATTGCCGGAGTAGCAAAAACCTTGGCCAAACCCGAACCATATTCAATAGCCGTATGTTTATCTTCAACAATTTGAGTAGCTC
>JAQVXQ010000104.1 GCA_028709085.1 Salinivirgaceae bacterium
GAAAATCCAGACATAAAAATTCAATTGGGATTTAAACAGCGGCTAACAAATTTTGCTTTCCCTTGGAACACATATCTATTCTTCACCTACCGTCAAAAGGCTTTTTGGAACGTTTACGACGAGTCGAGTCCATTCCGCGAAATAAACTACAATCCGGCTTTTGCAATCGCCAAACCGCTATTTCGCAATGGGATAATACAGGGAATAATATTACTGCAAATGGAGCATGAGTCGAATGGACGTGATGGGGAAAAATCAAGAAGTTGGAACTATCCTTCCCTATTTTGTGCAATAAAATTCAGCCCCAAGGTAACTGGGAGTGCTAAAATTTGGATTCCGGTAGGCAATATGGAGGATAATAAATATATAACCGACTATAAAGGATTCTCACAATTACAGTGCTCCTATCAGGTGGGAAAAAGAATAATATTGGAAACTGAAATCAACAAATCCTTTAAGCTCAATTGGAAAGGAAGCGTTCAGCTGGGATTCTATTACCAAATTGCAAAAAACAGCAACCAACATTTATATGCCGAATATTTTCTGGGATATGCCGAAGATCTAATCAACTACAACCGTGCGACTCAGAAAATTAGAGTGGGTATCTCGTTTAGAGACCTATTTAGAACACTACAGCATTATAAATAATATGTTGACGCTGTTGGTTTTAATTAATATTTTTGACATATTGGCCTATATTGCAATTTGTTAATATTCAATATATTACAAAATAATTTTGCAAATAATCGAGATATAAACCACAAAATTGATGATGAAATAACAACTACAAACCATAACCCTACAACCCACATTATATTGGACACAATCGGGGCTACACAGAATAATTCTTCCAGAACAATAGAGCCAATAAACTGTTAATTCATTGTACCAAAAGTTCAAAAATATATGTTACATCCCGAGACATTACAGTTTTATTCCGATTTAAGCCTCAACAACTACAAAGAGTGGTTTCACGCAAACCGTCCACGATACGACATTGCAAAAGCCGACTACCTCCAACTCGCCACCACACTGCTCGAAGAGATGCAGAAACTTGACCCGACGTTGGCCAATCTTCAACCCAAACAATGTATATTTCGCATCAATCGCGATATTCGTTTTTCCAAGGATAAAACGCCCTACAAAAGTCATTTGGGAATTGGCCTGAGCAACAACAAAAACATGTCGGAAAATGCAGGATATTATCTACATATTGACCCAACGGGCTCATTTTTAGCCGCTGGAATTCATATGCCCCCTTCCGATACAATAAAGAAAATACGCAAAGAGATCGCTACTTTTCACGAAGATTTGGAAGCCATTTTTGATCATCCCGAATTCAAATCTCGGTTCAACGGATTCGATACCGATGAACGGCTCAAACTCAAACGTCCGCCACAAGGTTATTCTGCGGACGATAAAGCCATCGAATTTCTAAAATATAAGAGTTTTACCGTCTCAAAACCATTTGACATTTCGTTGGTAACGGACCCAAAAGGAGTTAACTTTGTGTTGGAACACTTCAAAATCCTAAAACCACTCAACGATTTCTTGAACCGATCTTTTTACGAATAAATTCTACAAAAAATGGACAAAATACGATGCCCATGGGCTCTACCCTCCGACCCGCTTTATACGGAGTATCACGATCTGGAGTGGGGTGTTCCAAAATACGACGATCGGATGCTGTTCGAACTATTGATTCTCGAAGGAGCGCAGGCTGGATTAAGTTGGCGAACCATCTTGTATCGTCGAGAAAACTATCGGCAATGTTTCCAAAATTTTGATCCCCAAAAAGTAGCGGCATTCACCCCAACCGATGTTGAGCAATTGATGCAAAACCAAGGAATAATTCGCAATCGCAAGAAAATTGAATCCGCCATTTCAAATGCTAAACTCTTTCTCGATATCCAAAAACAACATGGCTCATTCAGCAGCTACTACTGGAACTGGGTCGATGGAAAACCAATTGTCAATCATTTTCAAACCATGAAGGAGGTTCCGGCAAAAACGACGTTGTCCGAAAAAATAAGCAACGATCTCTATAAGAGAGGAATGCGCTTTGTAGGACCAGTAATTATGTACGCCTACATGCAATCAACAGGAATGGTAAACGACCATTTGGCCTCCTGTTATCGACATCGTGAAATAAATCCAGATTAATAAATGCATTCAAAAATTAAAATATTGACACAAAACTCAATAACACGCAACCGATTGCTCATGCGAGATCCTGACGGAAGGGAAGCATCTCGTTTGGGAATCCATATCGCTAAACAACTTAAATTCAAAACAATAAGAATATGAAACCCTTAATCACTTTCTCAATCCTGCTCTTTTTGTCGCTTTCGGCACAAAGTCAAACACTTTCGGCCTATAAAATTTACAATACAAAAGGAGTTGAAGTATCATTTAATGAGTTAATTATTAAATCGTTGAGTGCCGAAATAGTTTTCTTTGGCGAGTTGCACAACAATCCCATTGCGCACTGGTTGCAACTGGAAATGATAAAAGCTTTTCGAGCTCAAACCTTACGTCACATTACCGTTGGTGCCGAAATGTTTGAATCCGACAATCAATTGATTATCGATGAATATCTACGTGGAATAATCCCAGAAAAAAACTTTGAAGAGGAGGCAAAATTGTGGTCAAATTATAAAACCGATTACAAACCCATTGTACTTTTTGCCAAGGATAATGGCATCCCCATTATTGCCACCAACACTCCCCGCCGATACGCTTCCATGGTAAGCCGTGGCGGATTCGAAGCATTGGATTCGCTCTCCGACGAAGCAAAAATGCTCATTGCACCACTCCCATTTCCCTACGATCCCGAACTTCCCGGCTACAAAGCCATGACAAAGATGCCAACCATGCACTTAACCAAAATATCGCCCGAAAATTTAACCAAAGCACAAGCCCTCAAAGATGCAACCATGGCACATTTTACATTGAAATATCTAAAGGATCGAGGATTATTCGTGCATTTAAACGGAAGTTATCATACTCAAAATAAAGAGGGTTTGTACTGGTATATTATGCAGCAACTCAACAATATTGAGATGGTTTCCATTTCAACAATTTCAGTTCCCAATGTGGATTCAGTAGGCTTAGACGACTTACAAACAGCCGATTACACCATTTGTGTGGATGAGGATATGACCAATACCTATTAACGGCATTATTGAAGACAATAAGAATATGTTTTGGCAAAAGCCAAATATTTGGTATTGCACTATTACCCACGGCTGAAGCCGTGGGCAATTCAAGAATTTCACACAAATTCAGAAAGGCATTGCAAACGACTGATTACCAACGGTTTAGCTTAGAGCGACACCGTTGGTTGTGGTTGTTTATACTTTTGCAAAGGTTAGAATTTTAGAAAAGATTGGGGAATGGCCAATGAAATGAATTCTCCCTATTAATTTGTTGAGGTTGCCTTCAAATCAAAAATCGCTACCTCGGGCCACATTCCAATGCGTCCTTTAAAAGCAATAAAACCAGCTCCGGTATTCACATATAGATTTTTATCTCCAACCTGATACATTCCGCCCCAGTATTTGTAACGCCATGCTGCAGGACTGAACGTGAGCCACTTAGTGCGCATTCCCACCTGAAAACCGTGGGTGTGTCCTGTAAGGGTTAAAAAGATATTCTGGTTTACATCCAACACTTCGCCTTCCCAATGATCGGGATCATGGGTCAGAAGTACAATTGGCAAATTGCCAGTTTCCTGCAATGCCTTTGACAAATTACCATACTTTGGAAAGGGAGGATGTCCCCAATTCTCAACTCCGGCAATGATAAGCGTATCGTTATTTTTAATGAATGAAACATTCTCATTTTCAAGAATTTGAAATCCATTTTTAGTAAGAAACGACTTCACTTTGGTGTGATTCATTACTTTATCGTATTGCGTAGTCCATGGAATATAATCGCCATAATCGTGGTTTCCCATAATGGCAATCTTACCATCGTTAGCATGCAATCGGCTAAATACCGAATCCCAACCTAGGGTTTCTGTCCAAAAATTATTGACCAAATCGCCTGTAAATACAATTAAATCGGGGTTCAATTTATTGATTTTGTCTACAAATCGCAACCATCGATCCTTTGAATTTGCCATTGTTCCTAAGTGCATATCTGAAAGTTGAACAATACGATAATTATTAAAAGAAGCGGGAAGTTGCTTATTTTCAACGGTAAAGGAACGTTCAATTAACAAAGATCGACCAATGAAAAAGCCATACAATCCCAACGAAATAACAATTATAATAAATACGTTGTTAAATGGTCTGAAAACTTTTGTTTTAAATTTTGTTGAGATTAATCCAGAAAGAAACGCGAGAAAAGTTAATACCATGAGTACAAACCGCGGAAAATACCAAATCATATTCCAAGTAATGGCCCAAAAGAAATAGTCGTAAAAATTAGCCCCTGAAACATCGGCTGTTAATGGACTTGCAAGGAAAATAGAGGTGAAAAAAGAGATATAGGCAGCGCTTGAAACAATCGAAAACCAATATAAAATCCGCGCCCGGCGGCCCTTATATCTTGATACATAGCGCACAAACCACCAGTCGATGATGACAATAAATGCAATTATTATAATTGACGAAACATATAATCTCATAGAATTTCTATTTTATTTGTATGACCATGAACACGATTCGGGATAAATTGTTTGGGAAAAATTGAAACATTCAGCAGTAATATTCTTTAATCGTTCTAATTATTTGCAAATTCGCATTTACTATTAAAAATTGACAATATCGGTTAATAAATCTTTAATTACTAAAAACATGATCAATTCATTAACAGTGGATGTTCAACATCGAATAAGATACGCGGATACCGATCAAATGGGTGTTGTTTATTATGGTAACTACGCCGTTTTGTACGAAATTGGACGAACTGAATTAATTCGTAGTTTGGGAATTTCTTATGCCGAAATTGAGGAAAGCGGAATTTTAATGCCAGTTATTGAACTCAACTCACGTTACATTAGACCTTTAAAATACGATGAACTCATTACCATTCGCACAACTGTTAAAAAAAGACCCTCTGCTTCCATTGTTTTTGATCACGAAATATTAAATTCCACCCAAGAAATCTGTAATCGGGGATGGGTAAAACTTGGCTTTGTGAACAAAATTACTGGAAAACCAACGCGCATCCCTGCACTAATTCTCGATAAAATAACCGCTACAACGGAACTATAGTTGCTCCTTTAATTCCTCTACCAACAGACGCAATTTCGCCGACGTTGATTTCTGAACTTTTACCAATGGCAATCGAACATTGCTCATACCCCGCCCCATGAACTCCATGGCCGCTTTTACTCCGGCAGGATTTCCATCTTCAAAAATGGCTGATATAAAGGGCAATAACAGGTTATGAATTCGACGTGCTTTCTTAAAATCACCCTCCAACGACAAGTGCACCATTTCGGAAAATGCGACTGGATAAGCATTACTCACAACCGAAATCACACCGGTTGCACCGGCAGCAATTAAAGGCATTGTAAGTGCATCGTCGCCCGAAATCACTTGAAAACCGTCTGGTTTTCGTCGAATAATTTCCATTATTTGCACCATATCACCCGAAGCTTCTTTTATTCCAATAATATTTTGAAAGTCAGATGCCAATTCGAGTGTTGTTTCAGCCGTCATGTTTTTTGCGGTGCGTCCAGGAACGTTGTAGAGCACAATTGGTTTTGCAGTTGCCATGGCAACCATTTTAAAGTGCTCGTATATCCCTTTTTGAGAAGGCTTATTATAATAAGGAACCACCGAAAGTATTCCCCATATTTCATTCGAAACTTTATGGATCTCTTCCACAACTGCGCGTGTATTATTACCTCCAACACCGAGCAAAATTGGTTTGCGTCCATTGTTAACTTCAATAATCAAATTTACAACCGCAATTCGTTCATCTTGTGTCAAAGTGGCTGCTTCGCTTGTAGTACCAAGGGCAACCAAATAATCGACATTCCCCGCAATCTGCTCTTCAACCTGATTTGACAATGTCTTAAAATCAATACTTCCGTCCTTACGGAATGGGGTAATTAATGCAGTGCCAAGTCCAAAATTTTGTGCTTTAGTCATAATTAAATCTCTTCCGATTAACGTTATTTTTGATTAATAAAACCCAGATAATGAATTGCTTGCTGCAAAAACGAGTTTATATCCTTTCCCTCTATTTTCAATAGCATGGTTGCCCATGTATTCCAATCGGAATAAGGAGCAACCACCGACTTTGCTTTACTTAATGTTGCAATCCAAGTAAAATGAAATATATCTGTAAACTCCGGAACAATTAATAAGTCCGCATCTCTTGAAAGAAACTCTTCCACAGCAATACTTGTAGGTTTACCAAACCAATTGAGATCTTTGCGACAATAATAAGTAATTCCGGGACGATTTTGAAAAGTTTCGTCTAATTTCTTAGCGTCAACGAAAATGAGTACATCTACTTTCTTCCCTTCTTCTAGGAGAAACTTCACAAACTTCACCATTTCATCGGCCTGTTTTTGACCAATGCGGTTAAAAACAATTTGAATCCGATGAATTTCGCTCCAGTTTAGGAATTGCCTTTGGCAACTCCCAACTGAAGTTTTCTTCAATGTATATTGACCTATTTTGGTCCTTAATCCGTTAAAAAGCTTCACTTTCTAAGCGTTTTTACCATGACATTGTTTAAATTTCTTTCCACTACCACATGGGCAAGGATCGTTTCTTCCAACTCGAGGATCTACTTTAACAGGTCCTTGCGGTTTCTTTTCAGCTAAATCGCTTCGTCCGGTCTGTAATTTACTGTGGTCGGTTTTTCGCTCCTCTGCCTCACGAACATTTTGTCCGCCTTGGTTGGGAATGTAGGCTTTCAATAATACCGATACTACTTCGCGATTGATTTTATCGAGCAATTTTTTGAATAACTCGAAGGACTCAAATTTATAAATCAACAATGGATCTTTTTGCTCATAGGACGCATTTTGAACCGAGGTTTTAAGATCGTCCATTTCGCGTAAATGCTCTTTCCAACTTTCGTCGATTAACAAAAGAGTAATGAATTTCTCAACAGAGCGCATTACCTCAATGCCCTTTGATTTATAGGCCTTTTCGAGATTAACAACTACCTGATAAACCCTAAATCCATCGGAAATTGGAATCACAATATTTTTATATTGCTCTTTATGACGCTGATATACATCCGTTATAACTGGAAGCACTTGTGATGCTATGTGATCTTGCTTACGCTGATATTTACTGACAATAGAATCGTAAAGTTGATCTTGTATCTCTTCGGAACTCTTTTTCAGATAGAACGATTCGTCAAACGTTATTTCAATGGCCAAGGTTCTCAACAATTCAAGGCGGAACGTCTCAAAGTCGATTTCACCGTGGTACTGATCTACAAAGTCTTGACACAGTGAATTCATCATATTTGACACATCCACTTGAATACGCTCACCAAATAGAGCATGCCGACGTTTTTTATAAATAACCTCTCGTTGTGAGTTCATAACATCGTCATATTCAAGCAATCGCTTACGAATTCCAAAGTTATTCTCTTCTACTTTACGCTGGGCACGTTCTATGGATTTGGTAATCATGGAGTGTTGAATAACCTCTCCCTCCTTCAAACCAAGTCGGTCCATCATTTTAGCAATTCTGTCCGATCCAAAAAGTCGCATTAAATCATCTTCCAGGCACACAAAAAACTGAGATGATCCTGGATCTCCTTGTCGTCCGGCACGACCGCGCAACTGTCGGTCAACACGTCGTGATTCGTGACGTTCGGTACCAATAATTGCCAACCCACCTGCTTTTTTAACCTCTTCGGTGAGTTTAATGTCGGTTCCACGACCTGCCATGTTGGTAGCAATGGTTACTGTTTTTGAATGTCCCGCTTCGGCAACAATATCAGCCTCTCGCTGGTGTAACTTCGCATTCAATACATTATGTTTTACACCGCGTAATTTAAGCATCCTGCTCAACAACTCCGACACTTCGACGGATGTTGTTCCCACAAGAATTGGACGACCTGCGTCACGCAACTTTACAATTTCCTCAATTACCGCGGTATATTTTTCACGTTTTGTTTTATAAACAAGATCCTCCTCATCTTTTCGGACAATGGGTCTGTTGGTTGGAATAACAACCACATCCAGTTTATAAATGTCCCACAATTCTCCCGCTTCGGTTTCCGCGGTACCAGTCATACCGGCTAATTTACCGTACATTCTAAAATAGTTCTGTAAAGTTACGGTTGCAAAGGTTTGCGTTGCAGCCTCCACTTTTACATTTTCCTTTGCTTCAATGGCTTGATGGAGACCATCGCTGTATCGCCGTCCCTCCATGATACGCCCGGTTTGCTCATCAACAATCTTAATTTTATTGTCCATAATTACATATTCGATATCTTTCTCGAATAGCGTATATGCTTTGAGCAACTGATTTACAGTATGAACACGTTCCGATTTAACACTATAATCCTGAATTAACTGATCTTTTTTAACGGCTTTTTCTTCCGGTGTTGCCACTTCTTTATCTAAATCAGCTAATTCGGAACCAATATCGGGCAATACAAAGAATTTAGTGTCGGAAACAACGCCACTTAAATAATCAATTCCCTTATCGGTTAAATCGATGGAGTTTATTTTTTCGTCAATAACAAAATACAGTTCGTCTGTGGCGAGATGCATATTTTTGTTATTCTCCTGCATATAAAAGTTCTCTGTTTTCAACAAAAGGGCTTTATTTCCTTGTTCAGAGAGAAATTTTATCAATGGATTATATTTTGGAAGACCTTTAAATGCGCGCAATAATAACAATCCTCCTTTTTCGACATTTCCTTCACCAATCAATTTCTTTGACTCTGAAAGAATGGAGGTAACTAAGTTGCGTTGAAGATTATAGAGTTTCTCAACGGGCGATTTAAACTCATCGAACAGTTGATCATCTCCTTTTGGAACGGGTCCTGAGATAATAAGAGGAGTTCTGGCATCGTCAATTAATACGGAGTCAACCTCGTCAACAATAGCATAATTGTGTTTTCGTTGTACTAACTCTTCGGGGCTCAAGCACATATTATCGCGCAGATAATCGAAACCAAACTCATTGTTGGTTCCAAAGGTAATATCGCACTCATAGGCTTTGCGTCGCGCTTCGGTGTTGGGTTGATGGTTGTCGATACAATCCACCGAAAGTCCATGAAACATATATAAAGGTCCCATCCACTCAGAGTCACGACGAGCAAGATAGTCGTTTACGGTAACCACATGAACTCCTAGGCCTGACAGAGCATTCAAAAATACGGGTAAGGTAGCAACCAACGTTTTTCCTTCCCCCGTGGCCATCTCGGCAATTTTACCTTTGTGTAGAGCAACACCACCAACGAGTTGGACATCGTAATGCACCATCTCCCATTTTTGAAGGGTTCCACCAGCCAGCCACTCATTTTTATAAATCGCCTTATCGCCAACAATTTCAACAAAATCTTTCTTAATTGACAAGTTACGGTCAAAATCGGTCGCTGTTACCTCAATGGTTTCGTTCTCTTTAAATCGGAGTGCAGTTTCTTTAGCCACAGCAAATGCATCGGGTAATACTTCGTCGAGAATAACTTTGTATTTCTCCTCAATCAACTTTTCTAATTCGTCAATTCGGTTATACTTTATCTCTCGAGCTTCAACTTCAAAGTTTTCCTCTTCGAGTGACTGACGTATCTGGGCTATTTCGTCGTTTTCAGGTTTTACATAATCAGTGATTTGTTGGCGAATCTTAACTGTTCGCTCCCGTAATCCATCGTTTGAAAGTTTTGTTATTGATTCATAGGCAGCTTTAATCTTTACCACAAAGGGTGCAATCTCTTCTAGGTCTCTTTTGACTTTTGAACCAATAAAAAGTCCAATAACTTTGTTAATGAAATCCATAATATAAAAACAGATTATTTTGTGTTAATTTATTTATTTTCAAGTTTTTAACATATATGTTTTACTTAGCTTATTTGATTTTAAAACATACATATTTCAATCTGCTAAAGTAGTAATAATCATTGTAATGGGGATGGTTTTTCTCCAAAACAAAAATACAATTCCGTTAATAAACTAATATTGAATATTATACCCAATAAAATATTATTGGAATTAGACTTTTTTATTTAAAAAAATGAACCTTCTTTACAACAAACTAGTAGTTTTGTATTCCATATATTAAATGAATTAGACTATGAATGGAATTTTAAAAGCCTTTACACTCCCTGTGGCCTTAATAATAGCAACAATTCTTCTTTGGGGACCCTTTAAACTTGAATCTTTTTTTAACAATCCCATTCTTATCTATTGGGTGGGAATTATTGTACTATTTGCGTTTATTTTGCAATTGTTACAAAATAGTTTACAATGGAAACTAGATTCCGAAATACGTTTTAAACCAAAACATTACGAACTTAAACTCAATCTCTCCATTTTTACATTATTGGGTGTTTTTATCAGTGCGGTTCGTTGCTCATCGGCAAATTTTATGCTGATATCAAATGCAATGTGGCCATCCATTGTTGGTTTTATTCTTCTGTTTGATGCCATTATTTTTATTGCTTGGTCAAATTGGCAATTTGCAAAACAGTTCACGCGCAATAATAATATTGAGGCTAAACATGAACTGATTACCATGGGAGTTTATCAATTTATTAGACATCCCCGAGATTTGGGATTAATTATTTTCACAGTGAGTTGCGCTCTCACATTCAACTCTGTTATTTCATTATTATTCTGCGTATTATATATTATTGTAACCATTTACAGAATCAAAGATGAGGATGAATTTCTTAACAATGAATTTGGTGAAACGTGGATAGAATACAAAAACAATACTCCTGCCCTATTCCCCTTTATTTATTAGTTTGTAAATTTCGCACAAAAACATCATGATACCAATTACGAAAGAACAGATTATAGAAACAATAGCTCGCATTAGCCCACACATTCACAAAACAACTATTGCCACCAGCCGAATTTTGGATGAGATGGCAAAAGCAACTCCGTTTTTTACGTGTGAAAACCGTCAGCGCACCGGCTCCTTCAAAATTAGAGGAGCAACAAATGCGATACTCTCGCTGACTGCAAATGAGAAAGCAAAAGGCGTAGTAACCCAT
>JAQVXQ010000010.1 GCA_028709085.1 Salinivirgaceae bacterium
TTATCACAAAGAATTTGGCGTTTCGCTGCGCACTCGATTTTTTGCCAACATTGCATTTTTGAACAAAATGATGGCACTGTTGCCACCTCTGTTCAATACTTTTATGCAATCAAAATGGATTTCCAAACCCATAAAAAAAATCTTACGGGTGGCTCAACAACGCAATTTGCCTGTCGTAGCATCAGAAACACTTCGTCAATATTTTCGGACAATTCATGCGCAAAAATCAAAAAATGACCGCTCGTTGTACCTTTTTATTGACGAGTTTACAAATCATACCGAGACTGAAGTGGGAATGGCGGCAATTCACCTGTTGCTAAAACTGGGTTACACCGTAAGAACTGTGAAACATCCGCAAAGTGGACGCTCGCTCATAAGTAAAGGCTTTTTAAAGCAAGCAACTAAAATTGCTGAAAAGCAGGTACGGTTGTTTGAACCAATTGTCTCCGAAAATGTTCCTTTGGTGGGAATTGAACCGTCGGGAATTTTGAGTTTCCGCGACGAATATCCCGACCTTTTGCGAGGCAATTTAAAGGAAAAGGCATATAAATTATCCAAACATTGTCTGTTGATCGACGAGTTTATCGTAAAAGAGTTCAAGGCTGGACATATTAAGCAGGAGCAGTTTACCAAGGAGTTGCAGAATATTAAGTTGCACACTCATTGTCAACAAAAGGCCATTGCAACATCAAAAGCAACCATCGAAATGTTGCAAATTCCCGTTAACTTTCTGGTCGAAGAGATTAAATCGGGATGTTGTGGAATGGCAGGAAGTTTTGGTTATGAAGCCGAACATTTTAAATTGTCAATGAAAATTGGAGAAATGGTTCTTTTTCCCGAAATTCGCAAGACCAAAGTGGAATCTCCAATTGCTGCAAATGGGACAAGTTGTAGGCAACAAATATATGATGGTACGGGGAGAGAGGCACTCCACTCCATACAAATTTTATACGATGCCTTGTTGTAAAACGTTATTTTCATTTAGTTAAGCATTTGTTTATGAGTCTTATTGATGAAATCCGAGCTGCGGCTCGTTCCGGAGGAATGGTTACACAGTTGATCGCCATTAATTTAGGAGTGTTTCTAATTGTTAATCTAGTTGGAGTTTTCTATTTCCTAGGTGGAAATGGAGGATCAAATATGTTAACATCTTATTTAGCTGTTCCAGCGAGCATTCCAATGTTGTGGACCAGGCCTTGGACAATTTTCACTTATATGTTTCTGCATGAGGGGTTTTTGCATATTCTGTTCAATATACTATGGCTATATTGGTTTGGAACCATCTTTCTTCAATATTTCTCCTCGAAACAACTTTTGGGACTCTATATTTTAGGCGGTTTATTCGGAGGATTGTTTTACATAGTATCCTTTAATGTTTTTCCTGTTTTTGCTCCACACGTTCTTCGCAGTTATGCGCTAGGTGCGTCGGCATCGGTTATTGCAATTGTTGCTGCCACGGCGGTTTACGTACCCAATTATGTGGTGCAGTTGATGTTTATTGGTCCAGTGAAGTTGAAATGGATTGCAATTGTGATGATTGTTCTCGATGTAATTGGAGTTTCATCCGGAAATAGTGGAGGACACTTAGCCCATTTAGGAGGCGCTTTTATGGGCTGGATTTTCATCAACTCTTATCGCAATAAAACCGATTTAACGAAGTTTATACCTTGGATTGCAACCAATTTATTTTCGAAAACGAAAACAAAGAAAAAGAATCCGCACATGCATGTGAGTTACAAACGTGGTGAGACGGAACATGAATATAACGCTCGTAAGCGGGAGAACCAGAAACAGTTGGATTCCATTCTCGAAAAAGTTAAAAAAGATGGATACGCCAGTCTTAGCAGAGCGGAAAAGGATATACTTTTTGATTCGAGCAATAAAAAAGATTTGTAATTATTTAACGGGTTGTAAATGAGGAATTTAATTTCAAATATAGGACTTTTTGTAACTTCGATCTTTTCGATATTTATATTGATTTCGCATATTGCTCCGCATATATCTCCCAATACGTTTGTTATTCCACAGTTTTTTGGCATAATTTATCCCTATTTGGTTGCAACCAATATTTTGATTGCAATTTTTTGGTTATTGCGTAAGAAGTTGGTTTTCCTAATCCCATTAATCTCTTTATTGTCGGGCTATAATCACATTGCCAACATGGTTGGAGTGGCTTATTTTGAGACCGAAACACTGGAAAACACAAAACAGCTTAAGGTTGTATCCTATAATGTCCGACTTTTTGATCTCTATAATTGGTCAAAAAACAAAGAAACTCGAAATAAAATATTGACCTATCTCGATGAAATAAATGCCGATATTGTCTGTTTCCAAGAGTATTACGATGATCTTACCAACGAATTTGAAACCACATCGGAGATTTTGAAAAGTGCTAAAATGAAATATCATAAAATAGCACCCAGTTATGTAGCAAAGGATTTGTATCGTTTTGGAATAGCCACTTTTAGTCGTTTCCCTATTGTTAATTCGGGGGAAATTTCCTTCAAAAACTCACAAAACAATTGCTTGTGGACTGATTTGTTAATCGAGAAAGATACGGTGCGTGTATATAATATACACTTGCAAAGTAACCATTTTGAGATCGATGATTATGAGTTTATCCGTAAAATTAATACCAGCCCCACAAGTATTGAGTTTAAACAGTTGCACGGTTTTTTTACCCGTTTGTCAATTGCCTACCGAAAGCGTGCCGACCAAGCGGAAAAAATCGCTGAGCATATGGCCCAAACTACTTACGCTAAGTTAGTTTGTGCCGATCTAAACGACACTCACCTCTCTTATGCCTATCAGCAAATTAGGGGCAATTTTAAGGATTCCTTTCGAGAGTCGGGGTTCGGTTTGGGGCACTCTTTTGGGAGTTTGTTAACCTCGGTTCGAATTGATTATATTTTCTATGATAAGAATTTTATTTCAACTAGTTTTCAGACTGGAAAACCCGATTTGAGCGATCATAAACCCATAATTGGAGTAATAGAGAAAAAGTAAAATGGAGTTGTTGTTCGTTCTGTTTTTGGTCTTTAACCAATTTAATACCAAGTTGTTATGAATATCGCGCGATTACTCAAATGTTTGGTAGGGGTTACTATTTTCGTCACTCTTATATGGTTTTTTAGTCCCATTGTCATTTATGTGATGTTAGCCTCTGTGATCGCCTTGGTGGGACGACCCATGGTGACTTTGCTTATGAAATTTAAGATTTGGAAAATACGCATCTCAAAAGGGGTTGCTGCACTTATAACATTACTCTTAATTTGGTTTTTTGTTTTCGCTTTTCTCTCTTTGTTTATTCCTTTATTGATTACCGAAATTACAATCATAAGTTCCATTGATCCTCAACTGTTGTTAAGTCACTTTAGTGAACCTTTGAATTCCATTCAAGCCTTTTATAATCAATATATTAACTATGCAAATGAGACTTTCTCTGTTAAAGAGTTGATTTTAGATCGGATTGCTGAAACCTTCAATATATCGAAAGTTGTTGCCATTTTATCGGGAATTTCCGCAGCTTTAGGGAACATTGTAATTGCTGTTTTTAGTGTAACCTTCATATCGTTTTTTTTACTCCGCGATCGTACCTTGCTGTTGCGAGTGATTTTACTTCTTTTTCCAGAGAATCGAGAAGCAGAAATTTTACACGCTAGCAATTCAATAAATCAATTGCTTCGACGATATTTTGTTGGGGTAGCCTTGCAATCAACGTTCATATTTGCCCTCGTTTTTATAGGGTTAACCATTGTTGGAATTGACCTTAGTCATGTTATGTTAATTTCTTCTTTTGCGGCTGTAATTAATGTTATTCCTTATGTTGGGCCATTAATTGGCGCTCTTTTCGGAGTAGTGGTTGGCGTTCTTGTCAATTTGCAGGTTTATGACCAAGGTGCGTTGCTCTATTTAATGTTGTACATAGCCATCGTATTTGCTATAGTTCAGTTGATCGATAATTTTATTTTTCAACCCTACATTTTTTCAACGACTGTAAAAGCACATCCCTTAGAAATATTTATTGTTATTCTTATGTCAGGCTTTATTGGTGGTGTGTTAGGAATGATTGTTGGAGTCCCAATCTACACGATTCTTCGCGTTGTAGCCAAAGAATTTCTGTCGCGATACCGTTTTATACGTAAAATTACACAAAGTATTTAGATATATTTTTCATAAAAATGCTTATGTTTGCATGGAGAGTTCTGTAAATGATAAAGGTACAAAACCATTTTAAATTCTCATCAATGCAATGTTATAACTTTTAGCGATGAAAAAAATCATATTTACCTTAATATTTACGTTAATATTTGGAATGACATATAGTCAGATAACCATTAGTGCAAATCGTGACGTAATTTGCGTATTGGATACTGTGCGTATTAGTATGCAAGGTGTAGCCTCTTCAGTAGAATGGGATTTTGGCGAAGATGCCACTCCTTCTTTTGCTTCAACAATAGGACCGCATATTATTAAATATACGACCCCTGGAATTAAAATAATTCTAATAGATGCGCTTATTGGAGGAGTAACTGTAAAAGACTCCTTGAAGATTACGGTTTCTCAACTCGATTCAACGGACGTTGATCTAAACCTCAACGTTGACCCTTCAGCCCAATATATTTTGAATGCTTCGGTTAATGTCCGTTCCACCGTATCCGTTCTTCCATATTCTTATCGATGGTTTGTGGATGATGTAATTATGGATTCAGTAAATAATCCGTTTATATATACGTTTAGTCAGGCAAGCACATATGCTGTGAAAATGGTTATGAAAGATGCTGGTGGCTGTGAAGTATCAAAAAGCAGTACATTTACGTCGGTGGATATATTCAAAGCACCCAACGTTTTCACGCCCAATAATGATGGCGAAAACGATGAATTTAAAATTGAAAGTACCGGATTAATCGAATTTTCAATGGAAATATACGACCGATGGGGAAGTTTAGTCTATAACCCAAAGATTGTGGGTACACAATTGATATGGGATGGCAGAAATAGTGCAGGAATTATTGTAAAAACAGGGGTGTATTTCTATGTGGTTACACCAGAAGATCCGACCATTGAACCTCTGAAGGGATTTATTCATCTATATAGGTAAACAAAAAGTGGGTAAGCTACTTGCATCGCACTGCTCAACCATCTACCCTTGCTTCCTTCCGAACCTGGGGGATTTGACAGGAGCGAGTCGTACAAGACTTACCCAGCACAAAGATACAACATAATTATAGTCCCACAATAAAAATGGGTTTTAATTTCCCCATTAAACAAGCCCTCTTTTTGCTTAATTATTGAAGAGCTTGAAAATCAATCTTTTTAATTCGTTACTTCAAAAAATATTTCTGTGATTATTGTCGTTGATAGTGGTTCCACAAAAGCAATTTGGTATTATTCCTCCCCATCCGAAAAAGGAGTGGTACGTACATCCGGTTTGCATCCAAACACACTTGATTCTTTCTCAACCGCTGATTATGAGCAACTTTTGCCATTGATGGGAAGCTCGGGGAAACTCTTTTTTTATGGATCAGGCTGTTTTGCTTTAACCAGAAGAGCAAAACTCGAAAAATGGTTAAAAGAACGATTTCCCTTGTTTGATATCGAAGTTCAGTCCGATTTAATCGCTGCCGGCATCGCACTTTATGGTCAAAACGAAGGTATTGTTGGAATTATGGGAACCGGCTCGTCCATGTCGGTGTGGAAAAATGAGACCATGACATTACCAATTCCTTCCCTTGGATGGGCATTGGGCGACGAAGGAAGTGGATGCGATATTGCTCGTCGGTTTTTTAAGGAGTGGTACAGCCATAAATTCCCAGTTCAATTGACAACCGTTTTAGAGAATAACTTGGTCTGGCCCAATGCCTTAGAGTTAATCGATTCCGTATATGGGTCGAGTACGGGAAATAAATATTTGGCTTCATTTTGTGCCGAAATAGCAACGTTAACAGCTCATGATCCTGTCCGAAGGATAATTCAACATGCGTTCCACGATTATTTCGATTACTATGGTGCTGTTCTCTCTGCTAACAAAGATTTACCCATTGCATTTATGGGGAGTGTAGCCCATGGATTTAAAGAAATACTTTTAGCTGTTGCAAAAGCCCGCGGGCATAATCTCTTTTCCATAGTCGAAAATCCCATCAAAGAACTCGTTACTTATCATATGGCCGACTATTCTGAATCGTCGTCCAGTAACGTCTGAATTTCTTGCTCGGTCGATTTAAGTTCTCCTTTGCATTGGGCTAACAATTCCGCTGCCAACGATATTTTCGCTCTTAATATATCTACGTCGGTTTGATCCGATTCAATATATTCAATGATGGATTCAATTTCCTCAATTTTTTCTGAATAAGTGAGTTTCTTTTTAGCCACAGCTCTAGTTTTAGATTTTTATGTAAACGCTTCTTTTTAAGATTGTTTTCTTTTTGGATGTAGAGAACCAAATCCCCAATGTTTAAATGTTTTTAGCGTTTTATTTTTCCCCTCAAATATCGGAAATTGGATTGAATTATTTCCCTTAAACTCTCTTTATAATGTGAAATAAGTAGGAGTCCGCTCTAATCATCTTTGATGTTATTTTATTTTGTGCTGTATTTCAATATATTCGTGGAATTAAATTTGTGTCCCATAAATGTTTGCTAAATTTGAATGTAATTATTTCTGTCTCCCAATCCGAGTTTTATGCGTCGATATATACCCGTCATTGTTTTTATAATCACTATTTGCTTTGTTAATGGATATGCGCAGCCAACGGACAACTGGGTGAGCAATGCACAATCCTACTATCGGATTAAGAATTCGAATAATGGAGTTGTTCGTATTTCGGCTACATCGTTGATCGATGCGGGAGTACCTGTTAGTTCTTTTGCTCCACAAAATATTCAACTTTTTTATCGGGGCGACGAAATTCCAATATTTATAAAAGGCGAATCGCAGGGAACCATTGAATATATTGAGTTTGTGGCGTCAAAAAACGATGGATGGTTCGACACCGGGATGTATGTTACTGCTTTGAGTCAAATTAACCCCCACATTAGTTTAATTTCCGATACCTCCAGTTATTTCTTAACATGGAATAGCAGTTTTTCAAATCGACGTTACCAATTGAAGAATTACCAACAATCCACCACCAACGAAACGTTGATAACTGCTCGTAGGTCTGTGATTTATGCTGCACGTAGTCGCTTTTGTGCCGATGAGCTTGATCCTGAACTTGGTTCCATGGAAGGATATTACACTTTGCCGTTAATAAGTAAAGGAGGAACAACTTCGCGAACCATCGAATTGCCTGGGAAAATAGGGCAGGGCGAAGTGTTTTGTTCCACCGCTGTTGGGGGAGCGAATAATGCAGCAACCGAAACGGGATTTAACCACCATTTGCAGATTAAACACGGGAGCAAGGTTCTTTTGGATACCCTTTTCCGTGGATATCAGGCAATTAAATCTCAATTTGCGCTCAATGCATCCACTTTTGGGCAGTCGCTGGTGTTGAATTATTCAAGCATTAACGATCAGAGTGTGGCACAAGATTTAATGGGCGTTGCCTATGTAACTGTGGATTATCCAGCCGATTTTACCCTTTCTCCTACTAATTTTGCCACGTACACAATTCAATCGTCAAGTGATACTCGACAACTTTTTTTCCAAGGCTTAACCGCTTCCGAAAAACCAACTGTGTACGACGCTTCGAATAATTTAAATCTGGTTGCAACATTTACCAGTCAAGGTTGGGGGATTACAATTCCTCCCACCTCCAACGATGTTGTGCTCAATGTGGCTGTCAGTCCAACTACAGTAGGGGCAAGCATGATCAAGTCTGCAAATATGCAAGTAGCAACGTCGTCGAGTGATTATGTTGTTGTTTCGCATACTTCATTAATGCAGGAAGCTCAGCAATATGCAGCATTTCGAGGAGGTTTTGCAGTGGATATTGAGCAGCTTTATAATCGATATGCCTATGGTATTCAGCAACATCCGCTGGCAATTCGCTATTTTTTGCAGTCGCATATTGCAAAGGGCAATGTGATTCCTTCCTATCTCTTTATCATTGGAAAAGGAATTGACATGCTTAAATTGCATACTTCACCGAATCTTATTCCCAATAATTTGATCCCAGTTCCCGGAGTTCCCTCCACCGATATGTTAATTACCTCTAGGTTAACTCGGTCGAGTCCAATTCCCGAAGTTATGGTGGGACGTTTGGCGGCAACAACGGGTCAGCAGGTATTGAGCTATCTGGCTAAAGCTCAGGAGCATACTGCGCGTAAACCTTCGTTAGGAGCGAAAAACATTCTTCATTTTGGTGGAGGTGCCAATATTGCAGAGCAGACCATGTTTGCGAATTATCTTAAGAAATACGAAACCATAATTACCGATACTTTATTTGGTGGGTTTGTTAGTACATTTTTGAAAAACAGTTCAGCCCCAATCGTCATTACCCAATCGGATAGTGTGCGTAGTATAATAGAGCAAGGTCCATTATTGCTAACTTTTTTCGGACACTCTTGGACAGGTGGTTTTGATCAGAATATCGACGAACCTGAAAATTTTAACAATCGAGGAAATTATCCGTTAATAATTGCAAACTCCTGCTATTCTGGAAATATCTATAAGGAAGACGCAAATACAACCAGCGAAAAATGGGTGTTGATTCCTCAAAAAGGCGCTATTGCTTTTCTGGCAAGTGTCCATTTGGGATATCCCAATTATTTGAATCGATACACTGAGGAGTTCTATAATAATGTAGCATCGCTAAGCTATGGTCAGAGCTACGGTAAATCCATTATGCAGGCAATAAATACCCTCATGACTACGCAGCCCTCTTTGTATATGAAAAGCAACTGTTTGGAGTTTGTTTTTCATGGCGACCCTGCTGTAACTCCTGTTGCGGGACATCTTCCCGATCCTTTATTGTCCGATTACAGTTTATCGCTTATTCCTAGAAACGTTTCAACTGCCATAGATTCGTTTGCAATTCAAGTTGTTGTGACCAATGTGGGACGAACAGTTAACCGTAGTTTACAAATTGATTTACAGCGACTTCTACCTAATGGATCAACTCAAGATAAGGTTGTTACATTGGATAAACTATATTACCAAGATACTGTCTTGGTCTATTTCCCGGTCGATCGATACAATGGTGTTGGTCAAAATAGGATTTTGGTTACGCTCGACAATAATAATGAAATTGAGGAGCTGTCGGAGCTTAATAATCATAAAACCATTGTTTTTAATGTGTCGTCAACGGATATATTTCCTATTTACCCACAAAATTTTGGGTTGGTGGATAAAAATCAAATTGTCCTGAAAAGTTCAACCGGAAACCCTTTTGAAGAATCGCAATTATACCATTTTCAGCTAGATACAGTTTCTGATTTCTCCTCGCCGTTTTTACAATCGTCAATGATTGAATCGGTTGGCGGGGTGGTTGATTGGACACCAACTGCTTCTTTGGAGACTGACAAGCCCTATTTTTGGCGTGTGGTGAAAAACACAACGGATAATAATCTGGAATGGAATGAATCGAGTTTTACTCTTAATTCCGAAAAAAGCGGTTGGCGACAATTTGGGAAAAATCAAATGCAGAAAAACAACCTTCGATTTCTGGAATATGGATCGGGTTCCAATCTGCAATATATAGTAACCCCTCGTGTGATTTCATGTTTGAACATAGGTTCTATTACTGGAGAAGATGTTAATTTTATTAACTATGATATTGATGGGAATGGCGATTATGGTTCATGTCGTGCTACAGCTTCCATTGTTTTGGCAGTGATCGATTCATTAACGCTACTTCCCTGGAAATCAGATCGGGGCGATTATGGTCATATGGATTATCCAAAATGTAGCGGAAGAAATCGCCCAAATAATTATTTTACGTTTCCAGCTACCGTGGCAGGACGAGATGCCATGAGTCAGTTTCTTGTCAATGTGGTTGAGGAGGGGAGCTATGTTTTGGCTTACTCAGCGGTGAATGCCGCATTCGAAACATGGAATAGCAATCATTACGAAGCGTTTGAGTTGCTTGGAGCCACACGGATTAGAACTGTTCCCAATGATTTTCCATATATCTTCTTAGGTAGAAAAGGAGAGATTGGTTTTGCGGAGGAGGTTGTTGGTGCAACGGCATCTTCCACAATTAGGCTCGAAAAAACATTGGTGAGCAATTTTTATTATGGAACCGTACTAACACCGTACATTGGTCCTGCTAAGGAGTGGAAAACCCTACATTGGAGCCCAGAAAGCAGTCAATTAGGCGTTACCGATAGTGTGGTTATGAAGGTTTACGGAAAGTCGTCCTTATCAACGGATTCATTGATTGTTACTTTTTATGTTCAGGACACGCTCGTGGATCTAAATTTCCTAAATAATTCGTCCACACCGTATATTAAATTAGAGTACTTTACCTACGATTTGGAACAAAAAACGCCTGTTTCGCCTCGACTGTTCGAAGTGGAATATGTGGCATATCCTGAATTGGCATTGAATCCAAAAGGAGGATTTGCTTTTCATGCCAATGAAATCAGCGAGGGCGACAGTTTACTGTTTGGGGTGGAATTGTTGAATGTCTCAACAGAGACAAGTGGTACATTCCCTATGAAATATATATGTCGATCCATTGATGCCAAAGTTGTTGAGGAAAAAACGGTGGTAATTGATTCCATGCCAGCGATGGGGTCAGTTTTTGATACCGTGAAGTTTAATACACGAAATCGACAAGGAATTAATCAAATTCAAATTGAAGTCAATTATCCTGACGAAAAATCGGTCTATTTCCCAGAGCCGTTTACTTTTAACAATCTTGGATGGCGCTCTTTTACCGTCTTGCCCGACAATCGTGAGCCTCTGTTGTCGGTTACGTTCGATGGACGATACATTATGAATAGCGAAATTGTAAATTCCCGTCCAACGGTTGAAATTAAAATGTTGGATCAAAATCAATTTATACTTCTTAATGACACCTCCCTAATTCAAATTTGGCTCACTCGACCTGAAACTCAAACTGCTGAACGTGTTTGGTTTACGCCATTAATTGCTGGAGGTGATTTAATTTGGGAGCCGGCTTCAATGCACGCCAATGAATGCAAAATCCGTTGGACTCCGCAGTTTGATGTGGACGGAATTTATGAACTCCGTGTACGTGCAACCGATCCAAGCGGCAATCAGGCAGGGAGTAACGATTATCGTGTGCAATTTGAAATTGTAAATAAAAGTACGATTACCAATTTGTTGAATTACCCCAATCCCTTTTCCACACGTACACAATTCGTTTTTACAATCACTGGACATATATTACCCGACGAACTTAGAATACAGATATTTACCGTTTCCGGAAGAGTGGTGCGCGATATCAATTTAAGCGAATTGAGTACACTTCGTATCGGACAAAATTTAACTGATTTTGCGTGGGATGGAACCGACGATTTTGGAGATCGCCTCGCAAATGGGGTCTATTTTTATCGCGTAATATCTAAAATTAACGGACAAAACATTGAGCATCGTGACAGCGATGCTGACAAATTCTTTAAAAAAGAGTTTGGGAAAATGTACTTAATAAAATAATGGTACGAACGGAAAATCTCCGGCACTAGAAATCGCAGAATGCAAAAGCCAAGTCCATTGTGGTCAGTAATCCGAAATCCGTAAAAATCTTCGGGTATATTCCGATTCAACCTCTCAACGCCTCAATAATTCAATCTCTCAATAAACATTCCTCTGTTCATCACGAATTGCATAAATTGAGCCGTTAATTGATAGTGCCGACAATCATCTTATTCCTCCAGTTCACGATTAGACACATAACCTCTCCATTTTTCAACTAAATTTCTGAAATCATCGGGCCAATCGGAATCAAAATCCATGGATTCGCCGGTAATTGGATGTTCAAATCCCAAGGTTTTTGCATGAAGTGCTTGGCGCGGACATATTTCAAAGCAATTATTAATGTATTGTTTGTATTTCGTAAATGTTGTTCCTTTTAAAATTAGGTCTCCGCCATATTCCGCATCGTTAAAGAGCGGATGCTTAATGTGTTGCATGTGCACTCTAATTTGATGGGTTCTACCCGTTTCCAATCGGCACTCCACCAACGAAACATATCCAAAATTTTCTAAAACTGAATAGTGTGTCACTGCATGTTTGCCAATCTCCTCATCCTCAAACACATCCATTACTTTACGGTCTTTTAGATTTCGCCCAACATTACCAACAATGGTTCCGTGTTCCTCGGCAAAATTTCCCCACACCATGGCATTGTATGTTCGGCGCGTAGTATGATCGGCAAATTGTTTTGAAAGAACCATTTTTGCCTGTTCGGTTTTTGCAATCAACAATAATCCCGATGTGTTTTTGTCAATCCGATGTACTAAACCTGGTCTAGGATCATCGGAGTTGCTGAAAATATCCAGATCTTTAAGATAATAGGCTAATGCGTTAATCAATGTTCCGCTATAATGGCCATAACTGGGATGTACAACCATTCCCGGCGGTTTGTTCACAATTAAAAGATATTCATCTTCGAAAACAATGGTGAGGGGAATGTTTTCCGGAATAATTTCGATATCCCGGGGAGGATAACTCATCATTACTTGAATAGTATCGCCCGGTTTGACTTTATAATTCGATTTTACCGCTTTATTGTTCACGACAATATTGCCCGCCGTTGCTGCGGCCTGTATTTTTGTGCGGCTAGCGTTGGTAATTCTATCGTCCAGATATTTGTCAATACGTGTTAAACTTTGCCCTGGATCTACTTCAAATCGATGGTGTTCGTACTGTTCCTGTTCTTCGTGCTCTTGGTATTCGTCTTGATACTCTTCTGTAATCATGTTTAGGGCTTATTGTATAATTATCTTTTGATAGTAGTGTTGGCGATGTTCTGTAAAAGTGATAATGTAAATGCCCGGCGTTAAATTAGAGCAATCGATGGTACTGGGACGTAACTCCTGAATTAGGGTTCGTCCTGATAGATCAGTAACGAGAATTTGCCACGGTTTTTTTTGATCGGGGTAGGTTATATTTAGTGTGCCATTTGTTGGAATTGGGTAAGCTATTGGCTTCTCGATCGAAAGATCAATGTCCGAAATGGAGGTTGTTACATCATGACTAAGAATGGGTCGAATCATAATTGCATTGTTGTAGCTCGACTGTATCCATTGATAACCCAAATTGTAAAAGTTTTTTTGTGAAGTTCTTGTGTTTCTATCATATCCAACACTTAACGGTTGATTGGTCGATTTTGTCCAACCTATGTAGAAACTGCCAGTTACATAAATGGCGGAGTCGAACATCAGTTTTGTTATCTGATTTTGTTGGTTGAATGTGGGAATGAAACCCGGTTTTGAATAGATCTTTTTCCCAGGTAGGCCTCCGTCATCACTCCAAACGCACAGACTAAAATAGTTAAACGTATGAGTAGAATCGTTTGTTGGGTTAAAATACATGTAAGCTCCTCTAAGAGAGTCCCCTTTGATGGTTTCGTATTTTACGGCGACTTGTCCACCTTGATTGTTAACGTCGTACCCATTTTCAGCAGTACCGTCATCGTAGGCATAATAGTCGGAGAATTTGTGTGTTTTTTTTGCTGTTGTATTAACTCCCGGATAGTTGTCGGAGCCAATGAGCCTTGTTTCCAAGATGTATTCCATGGAATCGGTGGCAGTGTATGGAAATGGATTATTGTGCACCGGAGAACTAATATCATTCTCCTCAAAGGGAGCGTAGTTTAATGTACCAAGGTTTGTCCATGGAGTGTCGTCACCATTAACGGCTGGCTTAATTCTATAGGTTAACGTTATTTGGTTGGAGATACTATCGTGATTTTTAAAGTTAATGTTCACATTACCATGTTCGTGATATGGATCAGCTTTGTAATGTTTCCACGGAATTGCCGAATATTGTGAAAGCAATGTATTGGGGTTTTTGGTGTGCGATATATCACTAATTACGGTGTCGTTTATGTTTCTACCGGTTTTCAATCGAACAAAATCGATATTCCACATGTCGCAATTTGTTCCTATTACTCCACCACTTGATGGGCTTATTACATTGCGAATCCTGAATCGGAAAGATTCGCTCATATATGCTTCGTCAGTTATTGGAATCATGGCTTGTCTCCAATTGTTGTCCGTAATATCTCCTTTAGTAAACCATACCATATTCCATTGTGTCCCATTGTGCAGATCAACAATTAGGCTGTCGTTTAATTCGGGCTTATCGCCCAGTCCCCCTGCTTGGTAGAAAAAACTTAGGTAAATTGAATCTGCCGGTGTATATTGTAGGTTTATCCGACGTGAGGTTAGAAAGTCAGCATTCCTATGTGTTTCGCCCAGAGCAAGTTTGTATAAGTATCCTTTTGAATCTACGGCATCCAATGTTGCAAATCCAATTCCAATAAAGTTTTGAGCGAAATGATTGTTTATGTACGCGGATGAATCTTCCCAACGTGCGGTGTCTGCAAAAACAGAAGTTCCAGAGAAATCTTCAACAAATGGTAGGTTGATTGAGGGCAATTCTGCTCTTGATTTTTTGTATTCCGATCTTGGAATGTTCCTTAAAATTGCGTTGCCACCAATTCCACTTAAAACTTCTTGACCATATGTATTTATTATCAGTATGATAGCAATAAAACTGAGGAGTAGTTGTTTCATTTTTTTTGGATAACGATTTTGTTAATTAACCTTATCGGGTAGTTCACGATAACAAAAACGAATTGATTGCTTAATAATTGCGTTTTGTGATTCTATTCGTTGAATTGTTCGGGGTTTACACTCAACCAAAGGTCAACGTAAGTGCCCAAACGAACCGATATCCCACTATTGGGGTGTTGCTTGTATATTTTGGCGTTAATTGAATCGGAATAGGTTTTAACAGACGAATCGTAGATTGTAGCACCAATGTTTATATATTCATTGTTTAGTGTTTCGGAGGCATCTAAAAATGACAACCCTATTACCTCTGTAACTTTTTTTGTTTCAGAACTATAACCATTGCCTAAAATTAAGTCAATTGGTTCATCCTTCGAAATCATGCTTCCTGTTTTGATAGTCTCGCCGTTGTAATTCTGTCCTAAAACGTAATTTTTCATTGGATCGGGTCGATATATTAACTTCCCCACTTTTAGCCCGGAACTTTCAAGGGTCACTTTCGCCTGACGGTACGACACTCCCGTTACTTTAGGCATGGCAACTTTTGGAATCGAAAAGGCGTTAATGGTAACAAAAATTCGTCGATTCTTTTTCACCCTCTCATCGCATTTTGGGATGTGCGAAACAACGGTTCCTTTTTGTCGTCCACCCACAAAAGTAGAATCTGAAACCTCTAATTTAAAGCCATATCGATTGGTTACTGTTTGCGCTTCAGGAACGGTCAGTCCTGTTAAATCTGGGACAAGATATGTTTTTCCATGACGTGTGAAGATTTTGAGTCCGAAAAACACAAGCCACGATAATACAATAATGCCTATTAAGGCAATGCCAATATGTTTTACGTAATGATTATTTTTAATTTTATCGAACAGAGTCATAGCCTTAAAGGTTTTTATTTGGAGGCAAATTTAGCATAATTCGATGAATAAGAGTGGCCCCTAGCTTCCCTTTTTATGGTTTGATTTTTTAATTAGTGATTTTTTTTAAATGTGATTGTATAGACTATCTCTTTCAATGGGTTTTTTGCCTCTCTCTGTAATGGCATCGATTAGCTTATTTGTCGTAATTCCGTGTTCACTTATGTTGCCTGTTGAGGAGTATATTTTTGTCGATTGGGCAATAGTTCCATCCATATCGTTTGCCCCAAAACTCAGCATTAGCAGCGCATTGTCGAAGCCAAGCATGGGCCAATAGGCTTTTATATGAGCAATATTATCCAAAAATATTCGCGAAATGGCAAACATTCGAAGATCGTCAATTAATGGAGTCTCCTTTTCGATGCCCAATGCGTTTTTAGCAAGTTTATATTTTAAGGGAATAAAAGCATTAAATCCCCCAGTTTTATCCTGAAGTTCTCGGAGTTGATTCAGGTGATCAATCCGGTGTTCAATGGATTCAATATGTCCGTATAGGATGGTTGCATTGGTTGAAATGCCCAATTCGTGTGCTGTTTTGTGTATGGAAAGCCATTCGTCTCCTGTAAGTTTGTCGGGACAAATTTGGGGTCGAATTTGGGCATCGAAAATTTCAGCCCCACCGCCGGGCATCGATTCCAATCCGCTGTTAATCAATTCAACAAGTGTTTCTTTGATTGATTTATCTGCCAATTCAGCAATGTATTTAATCTCTTCGGCGGTTAATCCTTTTCTATGAATATTCGGATATTGATCTCGAATTGTTTTAAACAGGTCGGTGTAAAATTCTAAATTGTAATCTTTGTGTAATCCCCCAACGATGTGGATTTCAGAAATATCTTTTGCCGTTGAAATTCGATGTAAAATTTGGTTTTTATTCAATTTATACGACTCTTTGTCATTTTCGTCGTGTCGGTAGGAACAAAACTTGCATTTATTTTGACAAATGTTTGTAGGCTCAATATGTATGTTTTTGATGTAGTAAATATTGTTGCCTGAAATTGACTCGCGTTTTTTGTCCGCTAATTGACCTAGGGTTCCAATTGGAACGTTGGTGTAAAGTTCAAGTGCTTCTTGCGGAGTAATGCGGGTTTTATGTTCGATTTTCTCGAATATTGTGCTTGTAAAAGAGGCGTGGTCTGTATTCATAATGTGCTCTTTGTGTTCAATTAGTTCGGCATTAACGGTTATTGCATATAAAAAAAAAGAGTAGAATTGCCATTGCTTTAGCATTCCTACTCTTATACTGTACAAATTAAAAAGTTTTATACTTTTTGACGCATATCGTCTGATACAGTTAATTTCTTGCGACCTTTAGCGCGACGTCTTGCTAAAACTTGGCGACCCGAAGCAGTTGCCATTCTCTCACGAAATCCGTGTTTATTTTTTCTTTTGCGCACTGAAGGCTGAAACGTCCTTTTCATCTGTCTATATTTTTCAAGTTTTTATTACAAAGCTAAATAATACCTCTCCATTAAGGTCTGCAAAGGTAATTTATTTGGACGTAATCCAAAAGCATTTTAGTGATTATTTTTCAAATTTACCTTTTAAATTCTTAGTTATGTTAGTTCTTTACCTTCCAATGTTCTGGTAATTAACAGGTTGAAGTTGTTTAACGTTGACTTTATATTGGTTTCATCACTTGTGAAACAATGATTATAAAGGAACAAGTGAGCTGTTAAATGGGCTGTTTCCCCAAAAATGCTTTGTGATCTCTATTGTTTGTAAACAACAGCATTTATATTCATTCCTGCCCCAACGGATGCAAATATCAGATAATTGTCTTTCGCAATGGAGTGGTTTGGTATTTTACCTTTTAAAATTAAGTCGTAGAGTGTGGGAATGGTAGCCACCGAACTATTTCCCAATTCACGAATACTCATGGGCATTACCTCATCTGCATCGCGACGAACGCCGTATAGTCGGAAAAAACGTTTTACAATGGCCTCGTCCATTTTTTCGTTGGCTTGATGAATGAGTATTTTGCTGATTTTTTCAATGGGAACGTTTGTTTTGTCGAGTGCAGTTTTCATGGCACCAGGAACATGCATGAGCGAGTATTCGTAAATTTTCCGACCGTTCATTTTCATGTATCGAATATTTGAATCGTTATTTGGAGCATAGGTTTTTCCAAAAAATAGATAGGATGCCTCTTCGTTGGTATGTGACATGTTTGCTGTCGATAAAATGCCACGTTGTTCATCGCCTTCAACCGCTTCTACAATCGCCGCTCCAGCACCATCTGAGAATATCATAGAGTCGCGATCAAAAATGTCAATTACACGTGAAAGAGCTTCTGCACCTATTACAAGGCATCGTTTAGCAAGTCCAGCTTTAATATATGCATCGGCTTGAATCAGTGCTTGTAACCATCCGGGACAGCCGAAAATAATGTCGTAGGGAATACACGATGGATTTTGGATTCCTAAGTTGTGTTTTACTCTCGAAGCAATACTGGGTAATAAATCTGTTTGATTCGTATATATGTCTATATCTCCAAAATTTTGAGCAACAATAATTTGATCAATAGTTTCAGGGTCGATTTTTGCATCTTTTATGGCCTCTTTCGCAGCCAAAGTTGCCAGCGATGAGGCGGTTTGATCTTTGCTTGCCCAACGGCGTTCTGAAATTCCCGTAATATCTTTGAGTTTGTTTACAATCATTTCTTGAGAATCGGTTAACGCTGTTTTATCTTTTTCAAAAAAAACTTGTTTTAAAAAATCGCTGTTTTTAACAATTTTCTCAGGAATATAGCAGCCTGTTCCTGTTATTATTGTGTTTAGAAATTTCATGAGTCAATATTTATGTTTACAAATACTTATTACTAGTTTGCTTATTATTAGGATGTCTTATATATATATATATAAATAAAGTCTATTTTGTGTTATTTTGTTTTGTATGGATTATGAATGCGCGTATAGTTGGTCGTATTATATGGCTCTGTAAAGTAAACAATTTTTTATAAAGATAGTTGTATATATTGAAAAAAACCGCTTTCTCTATCTTAGAAAGCGGTTTTTGTTGTTGTGAAATTACTCGTTATTTATAATCGCTAATGGGTGCGCATGTACAAACTAGATTTCGGTCGCCAAATCCGTTGTCAACACGGGCAACATAGGGCCAAAATTTATTTGCACGCAACCATTCAAGTGGGAATGCAGCCTCTTGACGAGAGTATTTATGTTCCCATTTGTTATCGGTCACTTCAAATACTGTGTGGGGCGCATTGATAAGTAAATTGTCTGTTTTTTCGTCACCAATGGCTTCAATCTCTTTTTTGATGGAGATCATGGCTTCAATAAATCGATCTAATTCTTGCAACGATTCACTCTCGGTTGGTTCAACCATTAAGGTGTCAGCAACTGGGAACGATAATGTTGGCGCATGAAATCCGTAGTCCATGAGTCGTTTTGCGATGTCGGTGGCATCAACGCCATATTTTTGTTTAAAATCGCGACAGTCGAGAATCATTTCATGTGCGCATCGGCCTTTTTCGCCAACGTATAAAACGTTGTAATAATCATTCAATTTTGCAGCAATATAATTCGCATTAAGAATGGCCATTTTTGTTGCTTGTGTGAGTCCTTTTGCACCTAACATCTTAATGTAAGCGTGGGTAATAGACAAAACGCCGGCACTTCCGTAAGGAGCAGCCGAAATTGCCTTAACGGCTTGGTCTCCGCCTACTTTTACATATGGATTTGAAGGTAGGAATGGGATTAAATGTTTGGCAACGCCAATGGGTCCAATTCCAGGACCACCGCCACCGTGAGGAATAGCAAAGGTTTTGTGTAGATTTAAGTGACAAACGTCGGCTCCAATGAATCCTGGGTTGGTAAGTCCAACTTGTGCGTTCATGTTGGCTCCGTCCATATAAACTTGTCCGCCGTTATTATGGATAATATCCATCATTTCGCGAATCTTACCTTCGAAAACTCCGTGTGTCGATGGGTAAGTAACCATAAATGCACACAATGTATCTTTATACTGCTCGGCTTTTAATTTTAGATCGTCAACGTCGATGTTTCCTTTTTCGTCGCAATCAACAATAACAATATCACAGCCCGCAACTACTGCACTGGCAGGGTTTGTTCCGTGCGCTGATGATGGAATTAAGACAATATTTCGATGTTCTTGATTGATTGATTTTTGATAGGCTCGTATAACCATCAGTCCTGAGTATTCGCCAGTTGCTCCTGAGTTTGGTTGAACTGTAAATCCATCGAACCCGGTAATGACCATTAAGTCGTCTTGGGTCTCTTTAATCATCTCCAAATATCCGGTAGTTTGCTCTACGGGTGCAAAGGGGTGCATGTTTGTAAATTCGGGCCAAGTAATTGGGAACATGGCTGTGGCCGGATTTAGTTTCATGGTGCACGAACCCAGCGAAATCATGGAGTGATTTAATGCAATATCTCTACGTTCAAGTTTCTTGATATATCGCATCATCTCTGTTTCTGAGTGATATCGGTTAAAAGCTTCTTCTTGCAAATAACTGTCAGTACGTTTCATTTCTGGTGTAAACACAGGATTACAACCTATAGTTGAAAGTTTTTCTGCTGTTTTTGACGCTGCTTTTGCGAAAATGGCAATAATATCATTGATATCCGTAATCGAAGTTGTTTCGTTAATACTGATGCCTACTCTATTATTCGAATAGAAAAAATTAATACATTGTTCCTCAGCAAGGGTACGAATTGTTTCTGCTTTTATCTGAGCAGGCAATTCGATCATTAGCGTATCAAAGAATGTTGTATTCAATTGATTGTAGCCCAGCGATTTGATCTTGCTATTGAGTTCCGATGTTTTGCAGTGAATATCGCACGCAATTTGTTTCACCCCTGCGCCTCCATGATAGGCAACATACATTCCTGCCATGGTTGCCAATAGGGCTTGGGCAGTACAGATATTTGAGGTTGCTCTTTCTCGTTTAATATGTTGCTCACGGGTTTGTAAAGCCATGCGTAAGGCTTGATTTCCATGTCGATCAATCGAGATACCAATAATTCGACCTGGAATCTGACGTTTATACTCTTCGGTTACTGCGAAATAAGCAGCGTGTGGTCCTCCAAATGACATAGGAACGCCAAAACGTTGTGTTGATCCAAGGGCAACATCAGCTCCCCATTGTCCCGGAGGTGTTAATATGGTTAAACTTAAAATGTCGGCTGCCACCGCAACTTTTGCTCCGGCACTATGTGCTTTCTCGGTAACTTCCTTATAATCTATAATTTCACCTTGACTTGTTGGATATTGTACAAGAATTCCAAATGTTTTATCATCGAATTTATGCGTTAAAATATCACAATAAACGATTTCAATTCCTAACACTCCGGCTCTTGTTTCAATAACCGCTTTTGTTTGGGCAAAAACATCATTGTCAACCACAAATTTATTGACTCTATTTTTCACCTGAGCTTTATCACGTTTGTTGAAAAACATAATCATTGCTTCGGCCGCTGCGCTTCCTTCATCAAGAAGAGAGCTATTTGCAATAGGTAATCCGGTAAGTTGCGAAACCACCGTTTGGTAGTTTAATAGAGCTTCTAATCGTCCTTGCGAAATTTCAGCCTGATATGGAGTGTAGGATGTGTACCATCCTGGATTTTCAAGAATGTTTCGAATAATTACCGAAGGGGTAATTGTTTCGTAGTATCCTTGACCTATGAAGGAACGGAAGATTTTATTTTTCTTTGCAATTCGCCGTATATGATTCAAGTATTCATATTCGGTCATACCTTCTTGACTCATTGCCATTGGTTCTTTCAAGCAAATGGAGGCTGGAACAGTTTGTTCGATGAGCATATCAAGAGATTTAACTCCAATACTCTTCAGCATAATGTCAATTTCTTGTTCACGCGGCCCGATATGCCTGGCCGAGAATTTGTTTTTTGTTTCCATATATAAAGAGGGTTTTTTAAGTAAATAATCGCTTTTGTTCTATTATCGATCGTAATCTATTCGTTTCTAAATCATTGACAATTAAGTAACGACGAGAATACGTAAAACGTGTTTAAAGCATGATTTTTGCTATAGTAACACATCATTTAATTGTGCAAATCTACAAAGAACAATCGTGCAAAACGATGTTGTATGTCATAAAATTTGTAAGTTTACTGAAATTTTTAAAATCTAATCTATAAGAGAATGAAATGTACATGTTTGACTATTGTTTTTGTGGCGGGTTTGTTTATTCAAACAAATGCTCAGACGCCGGTAATTTGGACCGTAGAGGGTGAAAAAATAGAATGTATTGAAATTGAAAATTATAAGGATCCCTCAGCAACGGAAATAAAATTTATAAACTCCAAAAACCGCGCCGATTTGATCGACCGTCACGAGGTATTCTCAATAACAGAGCGGGATTCAACACAATATATATATTCTCCATTGTTTGAGGACGATCGTACGTTAGAGCAAATGAAACTTTATATCAATGGGCAACGCCTGGGATATTCAATAAACAGTAGAGATGCTTTAATCATAGGGTTTGCAAGTGGTTTGTTGTCAATGTCTTTGCCTCCCGACAAACTCTTCATGGCCCCCTTGTTTCCATTCGTAACAACAATTTGTATAGGTAAGATTTCGCCCACTAAAATGCCCGACATTAACGACGAACATTTCCGCGATGGATTTAAACAGCGTCGTAAAAAGAAGAACATTAAATCTTCCGTAATAGGGGGAGTTGCCGGAGTAGTTGTTGGTGTATTTGGGTCGTTTTTGATTTATGGTTGGGGTTTATAACTATTAATCAGTATTTTATGGTTTTATTCGAGATTGTAAAATCTCAATTGCTTCATAGACGGCAGGACAAGTGGAGCGGTTTTTATTGGTGATTTCCAGAATTTGAATGAATTTCCGTCTGTTCAAATGTGGATACTCTCTACATGCTTGTGGCCTATCGTTATACACTTTGCAACAATTGTCGGTATCAAGAAAGGGGCAAGGCATCAATTTAAACACATAATCGCCATCTTCGTCAATAATTAAATAGGTGTCAATAAATTGATTTTGTTTTATTCGCAACGATTTTGAAAGCCGATTAATATCATTATTCGTGATTCTAGGTCCTAGCGATCGACAACAGTTTGCGCATTGCAAACAATCTATCCTGCTAAAAACCAGATCGTGAATTTCGTGCATATGATAATCAAGATCCGATGGTTTTTTTCTCTTTAAAAACTTGAAAAATTGATTCACTTCCGTTCTGTTTCTCTTTTCGTGTTGGAGAAGATTTGTTAATAAATTTTCAGTGTATGACATATGTTTTAAATGTGTTCAATTAATAACTGCAAAACTAACTATTTTGACTGTTATAAGCTCAAAATAGCCGATTCGTGTTTTATATATTTTACTTCATAGAGTATTGTACTGGGAAAATGTATTTTGTTTTGTTGGGCATCGATCGCTCATTCCCAATAAAAGTGTATCTTTAAAGTTGATAAATTTAAAAGCCAATATTACTTTGGCTAAATAATTTAATATTAGATATTTATGATGCGTTTCCTTCTATTTGTAGTAGTCATAGGGTTATTGTCAGGTTGTAGTTCCGATAAGAGCCAATATTATCAAGAAAATAATCCCTATAAAGAGTTTGAATCCTTTGATGAATTTCGCCAAACGCTCGATGAAATGGCCCGTGTTCGAGATTCTAAAATGCGCGATTCACTCCTAAATTTATTTTGGGATAGTTTGAGTGTGAATCACAAAATCCCATTTGTTTTAGACACCTCCGTATGCTTTTTATATCGTGGAGATGCCAAAGAGGTTTCTTGGATTGGAGATTTTAATGCCTGGAATTCTGATGATAAATACTATCGAGGGAATGAAATACGGGGTACCGATTTGTGGATTTTGGAAAAAAATTATGATAATGAAGCCAAGTTTGATTATAAAGTATTAGTAAATAAATCGGAGACGATGGTTGATGAGCAAAATCCGCGACAACATTTTAATGGCATGGATACGGTTTCAGAATTGCATATGCCCGATTGGGAAAATACCACTTCATTCATTCAAAATTCTGATGTTGCGAAAGGTTCCCTGTCAGAAGGTTCTATAATTAAAAGTAAAGTTGCTAATTCTAAATATTCAGTTCAGTATAAAGTCTATCTTCCAAGCAACTATGAAAAGCTTCAAAATCTGCCCGTTATGTATATTATTGGTGGAACCGATTATCTGAACGAATATCGGGGCAATATGAAACTCGTGCTCGATCATATGATTGCCAAAGAGTTAATTGTACCAATAATCACAGTCTTTATAGATACTCCTAATCTTGAGCAACAGAGTGGGAATGAAATTGATGCCAAGTGGTCGGGCGATGTGGAGTTTATAAATCTTATTTCCAATGAATTAGTTACTTATATCGATTCTAAATACAAAACAAGTGTTGATCAAAGCCAAAGAGCCTTATTGGGAGCGGGAGCAGGCGGTTTCGCAGCCATTGATATTGTCTTGCAAAAGTCAACTGTTTTTGGTATGGTGGCGGCGCAATCTCCCCAAGTTGATGTTTCCACAATTCGAAAATTAGGAAAACCAGAAAAGCTACCTATTAAGTTCTATATTAGTTGTGGCACCTATTATGACAATCTTGAGAATGTTCAATTGTTACGCGATGTGTTAATCTATAAAGGGTATCCTCTTAATTACAATGAGTTTAAGGGTGCTCCAACGTGGAGTATTTGGCGGACGCAGTTAGAACCGTTGTTGAAGAGTTTTTATCGAAATCCAGTGTAGTGTTTTTACCACGTGGAATCTATTTTTGCGGTGGTGTTTTAGTGTTAAAATAAGTGTTCATAAACATTTAAAGCGTGATTATGAGTAAAGCGAATATATATTTATTTTTGGTTATTATTGTCACCACAGTTTCGTGTAAACAAAGTAGCACTGTTGATCGTGGACCTGTATTAAAAACGGAGTTAATTGCAGAACTTGAGTCAGAGGTTTGTGAAACAAGTGCGCTTGTTTTCCATGATTCGTTTTTATACACCGTCAATGATTCTGGGGGAGAGCCCATTATTTACAAACTGGACACTGCAAGTAATAAAATTACGTCTCAAATTTATGTTTCTGATGTTGAGAATATTGATTGGGAAGCTCTAGCAACCAATGACACCCATTTTTTCATTGGCGATTTTGGAAATAATAGAGGTCGGCGAACCGACCTTTCTGTTTTCTTTTTCGATAAAAACAATCTTGATAATGAGTCGGTTAGCGTCGAAAAGATCGCTTTTTCATACGCCGATTGGTACGAACCAGCTGGGGGAGTTCATAGTACACAATTTGATGCCGAAGCGATGCTTGCTTTTAACGATACAATTTGGATTTTCACCAAATGCTGGGAGAAATACAACACTACAATTTATAAATTACCCATCGAAAAAGGGTCATTTGTACTGCAGCCATGGATTTCTTTGGATGTTGATGGATTAATTACCGCTGCCTGTCATGGATTAGAAAAGCAGGAAATATGGTTAACGGGGTACAAAGAATATGAGGCGTTTTTATGGAAATTAAAGTACGACGATCGTTTACAAACGGTTCAAATTGAAAATCGATGGTTTTTAGAAACCCCCGATAGTATTCAAAACGAAGGACTCTGTTTTGTGAATAACGAACTTTGGATCAGTTCAGAAGAGAGTAAAAGTGCCCCTGCTGCTATTTATAAAATAGACCTCGATTTCTGAAAAACAAGTTGTGTAAAACCGATACCCTCGCAGAGGGTCGTAGATGATAATATAAAAAGTGAAGGATGAAAACAAAAGAAGACATTGTAAAAAATTGGTTGCCTCGCTACACCGGACGAGCTTTAGAGGATTTTGATGAATATATAATATTGACGAATTTTTCGCATTATGTACATCTGTTCTCGGAGTGGTACAATGTACCAACTCAGGACGAAGATGCGATTATGCCTAGTGTTTCAAATGGTAAAATAACCCTTATTAACTTTGGAATGGGGAGCCCAAATGCGGCCACAATCATTGATTTGCTAACGGCAATAAAACCAAAAGGGGTTCTTTTCCTAGGAAAATGTGGTGGATTGAAAAAGAAAAATAAACTGGGAGATTTAATCCTTCCCATTGCAGCCATTCGGAGCGAAGGTACTAGTGACGATTATCTTCCGCCAGAAGTTCCGGCGCTTCCCTCCTTTATGATGCAAAGAGCTATTTCAACCAGCATTCGTGATGCCGGGCTTGACTACTGGACAGGAACTGTTTTTACAACCAACAAAAGGGTTTGGGAATACGACGAACGATTTAAGAAATATCTTATGAAAACTAGAGCTATGGCCATTGATATGGAAACAGCAACTATTTTTTCTGTCGGGTTTTATAACCAAATTCCCACTGGGGCAATTCTTTTGGTTAGTGACCAACCCATGATATCTGCCGGCATTAAAACAGCAAAAAGCGATCAGTCGGTAACAGCAAAATACGTTGAAAATCACCTAAAGCTCGGAATTACAGCTTTGGAGGAGATTATTAATAACGGACAAAGTGTAAAACACCTCAGATTCTAGAAATATGCCAGTAATGAGTTTTAATGATATCATGAAAGATCTTAAAAACAGGAAGTTTTATCCTGTTTACTTTCTGATGGGTGAAGAAGATTATTTTATAGACCAAGTAACCGATTATATTTCTAAAAACGTATTGAAAGAAGAGGAGCGGGATTTTAATCAGACCGTTGTTTATGGCAGCGATACCTCGCTTCCTCAAATAATTATTGAAGCCCGGCGGTTTCCAATGATGGCTGAACGTCAGGTAATTATAGTGCGTGAAGGCCAGAACGTAAAGGACATTGATGGCGGAAGTAGCGAGAAGGATCAATCATGGGTTAATTACGCCTCTAATCCAATTACTACTACACTTTTAGTTGTTGTTTATCGAGGGAAAACGCTCGATAAGCGAAAGAAATTCTACAAATCGCTGGAGAAAACGGGGGTAATTCTCGAATCAAAAGCTCTTTATGAATCCAAAATGCCAGAGTGGATTTTCTCCTATGTTAAGGAGAAAGGGTATGATATTCAGCCCGCTGCAGCTCAGGTTTTGGTGTCGCACTTGGGTACCAACTTAACTAAAATTGTTAATGGACTGGCCAAATTAATGACCTTTTTGCCCAAAGGAACCACCATTAATGGTCAGCATATTGAAGATAATATTGGGATAAGTAAAGAGTATAATGTTTTTGAGTTGAATAAAGCTATTGGTATGCGCGACACGACAAAAGTTTATACCATTGCAGCTCATTTCGCTAAAAATCAAAAGGACAATCCAATACAGATGGTTGTAAGCCAGTTGTTTACTTACTTTGTGAAAATACTTTTGGTACATACATCGTACCGAACGTTGGATAAAAATTCGTTGGCATCTGCCCTTGGCGTTAATCCCTATTTTGTGGGAGAATATCAAGATGCATCTCGAAATTATTCAAAAATTAAAGTGGAAAAAGTAATCTCTTATCTGCGTCACTACGATGCCTATAGTAAGGGAGTAAACGATGCAAGTACCGATAAAGGAGAATTACTCAAAGAGTTAGTCGCCTTAATTTTGGCCTAATTTATCAACACTTTTCATAAAACACCAACCTTTTTTTGTTCATAGATACGACGAAAGAACCGACCATGGAAAAAAAATCGCTCACCATTTATAAGGCTTCGGCAGGATCAGGGAAAACCTTTAAACTTACGCAGCATTATCTCTCCTTAGCGTTATGTTCTGAGAAAAACTATTCCCAAATCTTGGCAATTACGTTTACCCGAAAAGCGACCGCTGAAATGCGTAAGCGCATTATCGATGAGTTGGAATTTCTTTCTAAAGAACCGTCAAAGTCGGATCATTGTGAAACGTTGTGTGCTGAGTTGAAAATCGATGTGCAAGAGATTCAATCGCGTGCTAGGAAATTACTATCCGCAATAATTCACGATTATTCAAATTTTTCTGTTACCACCATCGATCAGTTTTTCCAGCGAATAATACGAAGTTTGACTCGAGAACTGGGCATTGCCGGCAATTATCGAATTGAAATGGATGAGGGTAAGGTTTTAACACAAGCCGTTGAGTCGATGTTCGAAAGTGCAATGACAGTGGAGCCTTTGTTTCGACTGTTGTCCGATTACATTCAAAATCAGATTGTTACCGAAGGGAAAAGCCATATGATACAACGGGGCATTGTTGAGTTTGTAAAGTCGATGATGCGCGAAGATTTAAAAGATTCATTCATAAAATTGGGAAACGACAACTTCGATGATCAAATTGTTGCAATTCAGAAGGAGATGTCGCAAAAAACCAGACAGTTTGAATTTGAATGCTCTCAACGCTTACAAGCACTTGAACAATGTATGGCTAATCACGGAATGGAACGCAGTCAATTGTCGCAAAAAAGTTGCATTGTAACTAAGTTCTATAAAATGTTGTTTAGTAGGGAGTTCGGCGAGAAAGTATTGAATGAGATTTTCCAATCCGAGTTTGCCGATATTGACGATCCACTATCCATTTTCCCGAAAACTTTGTTTAAGGAGGTTTCTAAAGCCCTTGCCGAACAGGTAGCGTATGATGTTTTGTCTCTTTTCCAAAACGATTATCAGTTTTTTATCTCGGGTTTTCCAACCTATTTTCTTTCAAAAAACGCAAAATCACGCCTCTGGCACGTTCGGTTTTTTGGATATACATGGAGCGAAATGAACAAAATTAAAAGTGACGAGAATATTTTCATTATTGGTGATGCCCCTGTATTGTTGTCCCAAATTGCTGAAAAGACCGACACTCCTTTTATTTTTGAACGAATCGCAAATCACTATAACCATTTCATGATCGATGAGTTTCAAGACACCTCTAATCTTCAGTGGAAAAATTTAGGTCCTTTTCTTGAAAATAGCATGTCGCAATTTTTACCGGACCAACAAAAAAGCGAGGTTAATAACTTAATTGTAGGCGATGTAAAACAAGCAATTTATCGATTTAGAAACGGTGATTGGAGTTTGTTGGACGAGCGAGTTCCAGCGCAACTTGCAGACTTAGGTATCCAAGAGGAGATTTTAAATACCAATTGGCGAAGCGAGAAAGTGATCGTTGATTTTAATAATCAGGTTTTCGATATCTTGCCCAAGATAATTCCGCTCAATCATTTTGCAAGAATGCCAGCAAGTTTTCGAGAAAGGCTTAAAAATATATACTTAAATCAACAGCAATATATAAATCCAAAAAAAATTGACGCTCTGGAAAAGGGGAGTGTTCGCATTGAGGCAATTCCTCCTGAGGAGTACAGAGCCGATACCATCGACCGAGTTTGCTCACAAGTATTTACCTATCTCAACGGTGGCGCAGCGATGGGACACATTGCCATTTTAGTTCGGAAATCGGAAGATGGGCGTGAAATTGCGCAACAACTTCTTTCGTATAATCCGCAAGAGACAGGTTACAAATTGCAAATAGCCATGTCCGATGTGCTTTCTATCGATAAAAGCATTGCTGTTCAGGCTATTGTGCAAGTGTTATATTATCTGTCAAATCCCGATGAAGAGTTCTATCTTTGGCTTGCAGCGTATCAAATATGTAGTTTGAATGGCAAGGATTTGGGCTTTTTCTTCGAGAATTCCATTGAGGAACAACTCCCTGAACAGTTTTTTACGGATTTGGAAGCTATAAAGAAAATGCCAATTCACGAAGTGGTGGGTTATTTAATTGCGCTCTTTGGATTATATAAAAGCATTAATGAGGTTCCTTATTTAGCTCGTTTTCAAAACATTGTAACGCTTTATGTTCAAAATTACGGATCCGATCGCCACTCTTTTTTATTATATTGGGAGGAGGATGGAAAAGGGATGAAAATGCCAACCCCAGCATCGCTTGATGCTATCCAAATATTAACCATACATAAAAGCAAAGGTCTTGAATTTGAACATGTTATTATTCCGTTTGTCGATTGGAGTATTGTACATAAAGGGCGTAATGATATATGGATTACCGATGATTCTCAACAGGAGAACCTGTTTTTGCCGGTTCCGTTTAATAAGGCCGCTGAATATTCAACGTATAGCAACCAACTGCACCAAGAGTATTTTAATTTGGTGGTCGATTCTTTAAACATTATTTATGTGGGTTTTACACGCGCTGTTCAAAGTTTAGTGGTCTATTTCCCTCAAAAAGAATATAAAGGAACGGTTGGGATTTGGCTTAACAATTTATTAAACTCGGAATTGGCGTGGAAAGGCGATTTTGAGAAGACAGACACAGGCGCACTTTCAGTCTATACCTACGGAACGGTTTTGAATGCTGACCATAAAGCAAGTGAGGTGGAGGTTGAGATGAAATCTATAGTTGAACTGAAAATAAATACAGATCCATCCATTGCTGTTCGCACAGTCGATCGGCATTATCCAAAACCAGACGATGGCGAACTGAGCAAAGTTGAATATGGAACGGTGATGCACAAAATTATGGAGCAAATTACCACCGTTGATAGTTTAGACTTTGCCATTGAGAAAATCAAAGGTGCCGGTTTACTTCTCAATGCAGAGGCGGATTTGGTAAAGGAGAAAATTAAATCCTTAATTACTCACCCAGATGTTGAGGAGTGGTTTTCCAATGACACGCTTATAATTAATGAGCATGTTTTAATCGATGCTAAAGGCAAATTGCGTCGTCCCGATCGAATAATTCGAACAAAAGATGGTCGATGGATTGTGCTGGACTACAAATTTGGTATTGAGCAAGCTGAGCATAAAGAGCAAGTTCTTCAGTATGTTCAAATGCTCACTAAAACAGGAAGGAATGTTGATTCTGCTTATTTGTGGTATATGATGGGTTCGGGCATCGTTCGGGTGTTATAGTCTGTTTGGAATTAAGAAAATGCAAGGTTCACTCACGTCAACTATTGTTGTCGTTTCCGTTTTGACACGTTCTACTTTATTTGTTTTTGCTACCAAATGCTAAATCGCCGGCATCACCTAAGCCTGGTACGATGTACGATTTAGAGGTTAACTCATCGTCAACAGTTCCAATCCATAAGGTTACGTTGGTTTTTTTCATGTGACCTTTTAGATATTCTACGCCCTCTTTTGAAGCAATAATCGTTGCTATATGAACATGATTTGGTTCGCCATTTTTGAGTAATGCATTGTAGGATAGGCGCATACTGGCTCCCGTGGCGAGCATGGGGTCGCTCAATATAACCACTTTGTTCGACAAGTCGGGAGTGGAAATATGGTTAAATTCAATAGAAAAGGAACCATCGTTTTCATAGGCTCTGTATGCTGAAATAAATGCGTTTTCGGCTTTGTCAAAAAAGTCGAGCATTCCTTGATGCAAAGGAAGTCCTGCCCGTAAAATAGTTGCCAAAACGGGTTGTGTCGATAAAACAGGCACATCTTTAGTTCCGAGTGACGTTTGTGTGTTCCGATTTTCATAGGGAAGAGTTTTGCTAATCTCATACGCCATAATGCTGCCTATTCGTTGCATGTTATATCGGAAACGCATACTATCCTTTTGGATATCAATTTCACGTAATTCATACATAAATTGATTGAATATTGAATTTTGAGATTCCAGTACTTTAATTTCCATGATTATAAGTGTTTGTTTTATGGTAAAATGAGTGAAATTATTTTCGAGAAATGTTTTTATAAAATGCCTTCGTCAGCGAAACTTACATAGCTGTCATCGGTAATAATTATATGATCATGTAATTGAATATCGACTAAATTGGCGGCAGTTTTAATTTTCAATGTTATCGCTTTATCTTGGTTACTAATACTCCGAGTTCCCGATGGGTGATTGTGGCAAATTATTATTGATGTAGCATTATCCAGAATCGCTTTTTGTAAAACTAATCGAATATCAACATACGTGGCAGCAATTCCTCCCTGTCCAATTTTATGTTTGGCAATTGTTTTCAGCGATTGCGATAACGAGATCATCCAGAACTCCTCATGATTCAACCCAGTTAACACGGGTGCAATTACTCTATGTGCATCGGATGATGAGCGAATGGCTTCGGGAGCTTTTCCTTCTTTGGCTGTATTGTATCTGCGAGCTAATTCAAACGAGGCTACTATTGTTACTGCTTTTGCTTCGCCAATACCCTTAAATTGCTTTAGTTCTTTGATTGTAGTTTTGAAAAGAGAGGCAAGATCGTTGTTGTGACTTTGGTAAATACGTTTTGCAAGGTCAACAGCGCTCTCTGTATTATTTCCTGAACCGAGTAGAATGGCAATCAGTTCAGCGGTGGTTAAGGACATAGATCCTTGGTAGAGAAGCTTTTCGCGAGGCCGATCTTCTATGGCCCATTGGGTTATTGAGAGTTTTTTATCTGTATCCATGTTTTAGATAAAGCAATGTGTTTCAAAGCTACAAAAAAAAGGGACAACCAAATGGCTATCCCTAATATATTTCATCATCAAATAATTACAGTTTATTGACAAATTTTGTCATTTTCGACTTTAAATTTGATGCTTTGTTGCTATGAATTACGTTTTTCTTAGCTAGTCTGTCAACTAGTGCTATTACTTTTGGTAAAGCTTCTTTGGCTTCATCTTTATTAGTCATAGCGCGTAAGCCTTTAACGGCATTACGGGTTGTTCGTGCGTAGTAACGGTTGAACAATCGTTTCTTTTCTGTTTGGCGAATTCTTTTCTTTGCCGATTTGTGATATGCCATGTTACTTGATCTCTTTATGAATACATATTGTAGCCCGTAGGGGAATCGAACCCCTGCTACCAGAATGAAAATCTGGCGTCCTAGCCGCTAGACGAACGGGCCTTTAGTTCTTTTTACAATCACGTTCTCTTTGATTGCGGATGCAAAGGTAGATATATTTTCTTTTCTGCAAAATATTTCGAGCACATTTTTACGTTTATTTTCAACTCTTTTCATTTTATGTTGATAATTAGAATTTTGCAGGTACTTGGAAAGTATTTTATTGTTGATTGTAATGTGTTGTGCTACTTGGTTTTTAAGTTTTCACGCTCTTTAATAATTTCTCACATCTTTTTACAAAGTCATGTAAACTACTTTTTTCTCGTGGAAAAATGTTTCGCTGTAATAATCGATAATTTCAAATAGTTCGTAATATAGTTTTGTGTTCTTTAACTCATCCGTAAAATCGCCCCCTTTCAGGTACAAAATGCCATTTGGAAGTGCATTTTTATCATTTTTCGAAATCAAATGTTTTGTGAAACCAATGAATTTAGGGATTTCTGTTACTGCTCTGCTGATTATAAAATCATACTTTTGTTTTATCTCTTCGGAGCGAGCGTGTGTCCCGACCACGTTTTTGAGTTTTATGGCTGCTGAAATTTCGTTGACAACCGTTATTTTTTTACCTATACTGTCAACTAAGTGAAAATCGACCTTTGGGAAAATAATGGCCAAGGGGATGCCTGGAAATCCGCCACCGGTGCCAACATCTATAATGGATGTGTTGTCAACAAATTTTATGGTTTTGGCAATTGCCAGGGAGTGTAAAATGTGCCGTTCGTATAAGTTTTCAATGTCTTTTCTTGAAATGACATTAATTCGTTCGTTCCAATAGCTGTATAACTCTTTTAGTGCTGAAAACTGCTTAATTTGAGTCTCGGTTAGATCCGGAAAATATTTAAGGATTAATTCCATGGAGTTCTATATGTTCTGCTTTTTGTCGCGTAAGATATTAAATAACAGTTCACGGGCTCTAAACAGTTGTGCTTTTACCGTGCCTAGGGGGATGTCAAGAGTTTTAGCTATTTCGTCGTAACTAAGCTCTTCAAAATAGCGGAGTTCAATTAATTTCCGATATCGAGGTTTTAATTCTTTTACAATGTCTCGCAATATCTTCCCCTTTTGTTTGCTGATCATAAGCTCTTCTGGGCTTAAATCAGTAGCCTCTATTTGTACATATCGGAAACTACTATTGTCCCCAGTTGTTTGGCTAATGTCTTCAGAGTTTGCTTCATGCTTATACCCAATATCCCGTTTGCGACGTAAAAAATCGATGCAGTTATTGCTGGCTATTCTAAATAACCAGGTGCTAAATGCAAAACGGGGTGAGTATCTGTCGATACTTTTAAAGGCTTTCCCAAATGCTTCAATGGTTAAATCTTCGGCATCGGTTGCGTTATTAACCATTTTTAAAAGCATGTAGTATATGGAGTCTCGGTAGCGTTTTAAAAGTAATGTGAATGCTTTTTCTTCGCCTGTTTGGGCGCGCTTTACCAACTCAAAGTCTTCCAGCGCACGTTTCGAAAAGTTTGGATTTACTTCCATGAAATAGGCTTTTTATTGGTGTGATTTTTAATGATAAACCATGCAGAGAACAGAGGCAAAATAATGTCAAATATGGGAGACAACAACCATAAGCCTCGTTCATTTAATTTGTACATGTTTAGTTTTGTAATTGTTATGAATATCATAAATCTTGCCAAAGAGAGTATTAACGCTGGTATTTGCCATTCTGGTATAAAATATAAAGGAATTGGAGCAAACCACGTTAAAAGCCGTGTTGTTGGTTCTAATGCTAGAAGAATTTTATCTGTTTTTTTGTATAAATGTGCTGTCGTTAGGTGTCGTCGTTTTTGTTGTTTCCACTTTTTTAGGGTTTTTGGCGCTTTTGTCATGGTATGCGCTTTATGGTTTATTTCAACGATACAGTTTTTACGTTTGGCAGCAGCATTTATTAAAAGATCGTCGTCGCCGGATTCGATGTGAGCATGGCTTGAAAATCCTTTCTGACTGGTGTAAATATCTTTTGTGTATGCCAAATTACGACCTACTCCCATATATGGAATACCCGCAAGGGCAAACCCGAGGTATTGTTGAGCAATGAAAAATGCATCATAGCGGATTAGAGGATTCAAAATGCCTTTCTCTGGTTCGTATTTGCCATAACCAAGTACTATTTTACGCTCTTTTTCAATGTGCGAAGTCATATACTTTATCCAATCCGTTGATATGGGATAACAGTCTGCATCGGTTAGTAAAAGAGTGTTGTTTTGGGCTCCTTTGATGCCAACAGTGAGTGCTAGTTTTTTGCCATGGCTGAATTTGGAATCCTTAACAATAGTTGAATATCGTAAATTTGAGTTTGTTTTTATTAAGTTCTCCATTACGTAAAGCGAGTTGTCAGTACATGCATCGAGAATTACAAAAACCTCATGGTTTGGATGATCTTGATTGCAAATAAGAGGTAAATTCTTTTCTAAATTCTCCTCCTCATTGCGAGCACATATTACGACCGATATTGGATTTTGAGTGGTACTGTAGTTTTTGTTTTTGTGTAATATAACACGAAAATAAATGAACAAATAAAACATTATCTGTATAGCAACTGCCGTGCAAAAGGTGGCAAATAATAGGAATTCCCAATTACTGGTGAGGTAATTAATTATTATTATGGTGTAATCGTACATCTGTGCTTCAATTTAGCTACAAGTTTATCAAAGATTTTCGAAGTTACCAACAAAAAATGATCTGACCGTACATTTTTATGATCAACTAAATCTTATCATTTCTCAAAAAGTTGAATTCTTTATTTTCTCAATTATTTTTGTATCTTGCTCGCCTTACCCAACATTAAAATATGAAAGAAATACTAAAATCGATTCGGTTTTCAAAATCAACATTACTCTATGGTGGTTTATTGTTTTTGGGTCTTGTGATTATTGTTTTAATAGTTGTTTTTAGTAACAAAAAGGCGTCGAAAGTGCACACTGCCTTGTCAAGATACGAGGAAATATTGGCGCGAGATACCCTAATTGCCGTTACCGACCATAGTTCCATAAGTTATTTTAGTTACAGAGGACAGCTTATGGGATATCACTACGATATGTTGTCCATATTTGCGAATCAGTTGGGGGTTGAGTTGAAAGTGGTTGTTAGTAACGACATTGAGGAGTGTTTTATGATGCTTAATCGGGGGGAGGTTGATATTTTTGCTTCAAATTTAACGGTTACTAGAGATCGGGCAAAAAGAGTTGCCTTGTCGCGTCCCTATGGTTCAACACGGCAAGTTCTTGTTCAGCGCAAACCCGAAGGATGGGAACGAATGTCTCAATCTGAAATTGTTGCTGGCGTGCTAAGAAATCAAACCGACTTGGTAATGAGGGAGGTATATGTCCAAGAGGGGACTGTTTATCAACGGCGACTTCAAAGTTTGAGTGAGGAAATTGGCGATTCTATTATTGTTAAGACCATCAATGATTTTTCAGTAGAGCAACTCATAACCCTTGTTTCGCGGGGCGAAATTGATTTTACCATTGCCGACGAAAACGTAGCTATGATTAATCAAACATATCACTATAATTTGGATATAATAACTCCCATCAGTTTTTCTCAAAATTTATCTTGGGCGATGGCATTGGGTTCCGATACACTAAAGGCAGCGGTGGATCGTTGGTTTAATAGTTTTCTTTCGTCATCGTTACACGCCGTATTATATAATAAGTATTTTAAAAGCAATAAAGCCATAACACGAATAAATAGCAATTACATATCGGTTAATTCAGGAAAACTGTCCAATTATGATACGTACTTGCGTGCCTCCAGTAAAATTCCAAATTGGGATTGGCGGCTAGTGGCAAGTTTGGTGTATCAAGAGAGCCGATTTAGTCCCAATAGAGTAAGTTGGGCTGGCGCTTTTGGTTTGATGCAATTGATGCCGGAAACTGCCAAAGCTTTTGGAGTTTCTCCTAGCAGTGCCCCTGCATTACAGATCCGAGCAGGATGTCGATTTTTAAAATATCTCGATGACTATTTTAAAGAAATGGTTCCAGATTCGGCAGAGCGTATCAAATTTGTTTTAGCCTCCTATAATGTGGGGCATGGACATTTGCTTGATGCTCGTCGATTGGCCGAAAAGTATGGGAAAAATCCTTCCATTTGGGAGTCGAATGTAGATAGTTTTTTGCTGAAAAAGTCACAATCTGAATTTTATCTAGATCCCGTAGTGCGCAATGGCTATTGTCGCGGGGATGAACCTTTTTTCTATGTGCGTGAGATTATGGCACGATATGATCATTATAAAAATCTTGTGGATAATTAGGTTCTATTATTGCGCTGAAAATTATTTTGAAATGCCGAGAATTGCGTATGCAAAAGTTAGAATCGGGGCTCTGTAAATAATGAAAACAAGGGATTGAGAATCGTTGTAGACTACCCAACTCAACCATCAACAACTATTTCTTTAGGCTTCTTTCTGAATGGATTTCCCGAACCGTCAAAAAAAAGACCGCCTATTTTAATGCGTTGGGGTAGAATGTTTTAAGAGCGATTTCGTTGCCATCAAATACAGCATACGTGAAATGAGTGAGCCAATCTCCTAGGTTTAGGAATCGGCTTTTTTTATCGTTAATTTCTATATTTGCAGGACTATGGCGGTGACCAAAAAGATAAAAATCATGATGCGCTGTTTGTTCAATACTCCGCGCATAATTTACTATTTGGTCCTTCTCAACATCAATCTCTTTGGCAACAATCCCTTTTGAGTATCGGCTCTTGTTGCTCCAGGCGTGTGCCATGCCTAAGGCGAAATTTGGATGAAGTCGTGAGAAAAGCCAATGAAGGGTTTTGTTTGTAAATATCCATTTTAAAATCTTGTATCCTTTGTCGCCCTTTCCAAGTCCATCGCCATGCGCCATGTAGAATCGTTTGCCATGAAGTGTGGTGACGAAAGGTTCACGATGGAGAATCACTCCAGCCTCTTTAGTTAAATAGTTGGTAACCCACAAGTCGTGATTTCCGGTGAAAAAATGTACGGGTACTCCATTATCTGTGAAGTCGGCTAAACGACCAATTATTCGGGTAAATCCTCTAGGCACCACATGTTTATATTCGAACCAGAAGTCGAAAATATCGCCCAAAAGGTAGAGTTCTTCAACGTCAGACTTAATTGAATCGAGCCATTTGGCAAATATTATTTCCCGTTCCCTTCCTGCAATTAGATCAGGAAATCCCAAATGTGCATCGGATGCAAAATATATTTTTTTTCCCAAGGTTCTTTTATATTGGAGCGTTTTTATTGTACTTCAGGTTGTACCTGTGGTGGTGTTGTTTCTACGGGTGCTTCAATCTTTTTTGGGGCACGATATGGGAATAGTTCTCTTAGTTTTTCCGTTAAATCGGCTCCTTTTAAATCTTTTGCAATAATGCGACCTTCGGGATCAATTAAAAAGTTCGATGGAATCCCTTTTATAAAGTAATCTTTTGCGGCTTGACAATCCCAAAACTTTAGATCGCTCAGGTTTGTCCAAGGTAAATAGTCGCTTCTTATGGCTTTAATCCATTCGTTTTTGTCTTTGTCGAGCGAGATTTGCAGAACCGTAAAATTGCGCCACTGATACATATTGTAGTTTTTGCGAATATTGGAATTCTCCAAACGACATGGCTTACACCACGATGCCCAGAAGTCGATTAATACATGTTTTCCTCTTAAAGATGATAAAAGAACGGTATCACCGTTGATATTGGGTAATGCTATTTCAGGCGCAATTTGCCCGACACTTAACTTTTGTTCTTTTGTTATGTTGTTCTCAATGCGAGCATTGTTTATCTCAACGTATTTGCGAATCGAGTTGGCAATAGTGCTCTTTGGATAGGCCAACGCCACAGAGGAGTCAACCATATTGAACCAATCTTTGTCTTCCGTTATTGAGAACATTTCGTGTGCTCCCAATCGTAGCGATAATACAATGTAGGAAACCAAGGGCGATTGATTGTTTCGTATAGCTTGTTCAAGATATTTGCGATGATTTTGTTTAATAATAAGTGCTTGTTCATGCAACTCATCCATTATTTCAAGGAGTTTATAGTTGTTTTCGTTGGCTCTGTAAACCATATTTAGGCTGTCTATAATGATATTCTCCTTTAGGTTTACCGAAATTATTTCATGTAATTCTTCGGAAGTTGAACTGCCTTTAACTTTGTAGGTAGCCAGTAAATCACTTGCGTCGGCAGTAATTTCTATAAACTCGTTGGGCAATAATAACAGCCGTATATAATTTTCCTGATCAAAATATAGGAGGAGGTCTTTGGGTTCGTCGATCTCCATGAAAAACTCAAAGTCGCCATTTACGCTCAGGGTTGTGCTGTCTGGTTTTACTCCTTTTTGAGTTAAATCAAGCAGGAAAATAATTTTATTGCTTCCTTCGTAAATTGAACCTTTTATTTGTGGTTTAACTACTTGTTCTTTACATGAATAGGCGAAAGCAATTATAATGGACAGGATTAATATACGAGTAAAGTTCATTTTTATTCTTTAATTCTAGTTTTGAAATTAATTACTATTGTGTAAGATGCAAAAATAGAGAATTATATTATAATTGTGGTGATGTAGATCTAATTTTTGAAGATTTATACCTTTTCGTTCAATTTAGCCGTTAATTCGTGTCTGTTTTTTAAAATTTAGAAAATAATTAATGAATCTATGAAACGTGAATTAAATATAGAGGCGCTTCGTAATTATTGTATTTCGAAACCGTTTGTTACCGAAGAGTTCCCTTTTGACGAAGTTACTTTGGTTTTTAAGGTGGCGGGTAAAATGTTTGCATTAATTCCTCTTGACGAGAGTAGGCAAATAATTTCATTGAAATGTGATCCTGAACGAGCAATTGAGTTGCGGGAACAATATCCTGCCATAAAAGCGGCTTATCATATGAATAAAAAGCATTGGAATATGATCGAGATAAATGGTTCTGTCAATTCTGAGCTCGTTTATGGATTAGTGGATCATTCTTATGGCTTGATTTTCAATGCTTTGCCAAAGCGGACTCGTGATCAACTCCTTTTGGATAAATAAAAATAGGGGTGTTATTCCCGCAATTGTTCGTTAAACAAGGGTATGATTGGCGCATAGCATGTCTGATAACAAATTATACTTAATAAACGAGGGTGTTCCAAAAAGCAGTTTGTCGTCTTTTTCTTGATGCCGTAGGCATAGTGTTTTCTTCATTCATTATTAAAGAAAAAAGGTTCCTCGATTTCAATGACGTTTTTAGTGCTTTTTTGAACACCCTCTTTTGGGTATAATGATGTTTTTACGGTTTATTTGATCGCCGTTCGTGCTTAAATTCTTTTTTCTCTTTCTCTATACGGGGTCTTCTTTTTTTCGATTTCTCCAACTCTTTCTCTTCCGATTTGGATTTTCCAATCAGCATGTGCAGTTGGTTTACTTCGTTTGATTCAAGGAGTCTCCAAGTGCCACGAGGAACCGATTTTTTTGTAAGTCCGGCAAATGATACCCGATCCAAGCGCACAACTTCATATCCTAAATGCTCGAACATTCGTCGTACAACGCGGTTTCGACCACTGTGGATCTCAATGCCAATTTCGTTCTTAACGTCGTTTGCATAACTTACTACGTCGGCCTCTATACGTCCATCTTCCAAATCGAACCCCTCGAGTAGTAAATTCAGATGATCTTTTGTAACATCCTTATTTAGAACTACATGGTATAGTTTTTTGATGTTGTTCGAGGGGTGAGTCAAGGCTGCAGCCATGTCACCATTGTTTGTAAATAGCAAAACGCCCGTTGTGTTTCGATCCAGTCGTCCAACAGAATAGATTCGCTCTTTTGTGGCATCTTCGATGATGTCGTACACCGTTCTGCGTCCTTCCGGATCGTCAAACGTTGAAAGGGTATCTTTGGGTTTATTTAAGACTAAATAAACTTTTTTCTGTGCATCGAGCTTTCGTCCACGGTATATAATTTCGTCGCTATAAGATACTTTGCACCCAAGTTCGGTTACCACTTTTCCGTTCACAGTGATTTCTCCAGCCAAAATTAAATCGTCGGCACCTCTGCGTGAGCAAACGCCCGCATTGGATATAAATCGATTTAATCGAATTGGTTTTGCATCGCTGTATGGGTTGTCCGACGAGCCTTTTCCTTTGTAGGGCGGACGTTCATTCCTTTCCGATTGAAATGATTTTTTGGGTTTGTCGTATCTGGAGTCTCTATCGTCGGGACTTGTACGTCGATCTTGTAATGAATCGCGACGCGTATCGGTTTTATCGTAATGGTTTTTTTGAAACCGTCTGTCGTTTTCGTCTCGTTCGCCAAGGGGTTCCCGTCTATCTCTTTCGTCTCGTTCGGTATATGGTGTTCTTTTTTCTCTTTCGTTTCTGTCAAAGGGTTGACGTCTCTCTCTATCTTTCCCGTTGTATGGTTCTCGTTTTTCTCGTTCTCCTCTTTCGTTTCGGTCATTGTGCGATTCCCGTCTATCTCTTTCACTTCTGTCAGCATACGGTGTTCGTCTTTCTCTTTCGTTGCCTTCATTAAAAGAGTCCCGTTTTTCTCTATCATTATAGGAGGTTCGTTTCTCTCTTTCGCCTCGGTCGCTAAACGATCCTCGTTTTTCTCTCTCTCCTCGGTCGCTGTTTGGTTCACGGTTCTCGGTTCGACGAGTTCTTTCTCCGTGCGATTCTCGTCTTTCGTCACGGTCTGCATTATCGCGATTTTCGTAACTTGATCTGTCGGTGTAGGGTTTACGCTCCGCCGCATTATCTTCGTGTCTTATGAACGATTTGTTGTTTTTCTTGTCAAAACCTCTATTCGAATCGTTGCGGTCTTTTGAATCAAATCGAGGTGAACGATTGTTTGATCTTTGCTCGAAAGGTTTCCCGTCGTCATTATATCGACGCTCTTTTTGATCTCGATGGTTTTCGGGTTTGGCTGATCGGGGACTTTCCTCCTCGTTGAAGATCTCTTTTTCGATTTGTTCCCAAAAGTTGGGATTGTCGAAGTCGATTTTCGTCTCGTTTTCGTCTTCGTTTTTCTTTTTGCTGCGACCAGATTGATTCTTGTGGTCTCCGTTAAATGGTCTTCGTTCCTGTTCGGAAGACCCATTTTCTCGCTGATTTGAATTCATTGTCTAAATGTAATCTGTTGGTTATATATGGCGTACGACTTCACAATTGTCAGGTTTTTTTCGTAAATTGCGGCTGCAAAAATAAACAAAACAATGGCATTAATAGTATCAATTTCAGGAATTCGTGGAACAATAGGAGGAAAACCAGGTAACGCCCTCACTCCTATAGAGATAGTGAATTTCAGTTCGGCCTATTCAAGTTGGCTATACAAACAAGAACAGTACCAAACTCAACAACTTAGCGTAATAATTGGCAGAGACGCCCGCGTTTCTGGTCCCATTGTTTCTCAGTTGGTTACAAATACCCTTTTAGCATGTGGAATTAATGTAATCGACCTAGGTTTAGCAACAACACCAACGGTGGAGATGGCAGTAACGCATTATAAAGCTCAGGGTGGGATTATAATTACTGCGTCCCATAATCCAGCAGAGTGGAATGCCTTAAAACTGCTCAATTCCAAGGGGGAATTTATAAATGCTGCCGAGGGCGAACTTCTGTTGAAAATGATTGAGGATTCAGATTTTGAATACGCACCTTATCATAAACTTGGTGAATATTCCACAGCGGATTTCGTTCAAACGCACATCGAAGCAATTCTAAAACTCGATCTTGTAAAACAAGACGAGATTAAAAATCGCGGATTTAAAGTTGTTTTAGATGCTATTAATAGTGTGGGAGCGATCTCCATTCCTCCTTTGTTGAAAAAATTGGGAGTTGAATGTGTTGTGATCAATGGTGAAGTGAACGGGATTTTTGCTCATAACCCCGAACCATTGGAGAAAAACCTCTCCGAAACACTCAAAGCCGTGAAAGAACATAAGGCAGATTTCGGCATTGTGGTTGACCCAGATGTGGACAGACTGGCTTTTATTGATGAAAATGGAGAAATGTTTGGCGAAGAATATACGCTTGTTGCTGTGGCGGACTATATTTTAGGACATACTCCAGGAGCAACGGTTTCCAACTTGTCGTCGTCGCGTGCATTGAGCGATATTACACAAAAACATGGGCAAAAGTATTTTGCTGCTGCCGTTGGAGAGGTTAACGTTGTTCGTCAAATGAAAAGCGTGGACGCGGTTATTGGCGGAGAAGGAAATGGTGGAATTATTTATCCCCCACTGCATTACGGACGCGACGCCTTGGTTGGAGTTGCATTGTTTCTGTCGTATCTGTGCGAAACAGGCAGAAAAGTGAGCCAATTAAAGGAGAATTACCCCATTTACGTTATGGAAAAGACAAAGGTGGATCTTAATCCATCCATTATAGTCGACGATGTTTTGAAAATCGTAACTGAAAAGTTTAAAAATGAAAAAATAAACATCATTGATGGAGTTAAAATTGATTTTGCCGAAGGATGGGTTCATTTGCGAAAATCGAACACCGAACCTATTATTCGTATTTACGCCGAAGGCAAAACCTCCGACATTACCAAGGAGTTGGTAAAAAGAGTTACCGATGTTATTTTGTAGATAATAAACGAAGAGTTAGTCCTTTAAGTATGCCCTTTGCTTAAACAAAACGGATTTTAAATAGTTCGTATTTGATATTCCTTGGATTGAAAATCAGCTTAATTTAGATTTAATCATACGTGTCCGAACAATTTATAATCCAGGAGGGTTTTGTTTGCGTATAGACTGATAATCAATCATATATCTATTAGAAATCTATTAAAAGTTGTTCAAAATCTTTTTCATTTCTCTGAAAGTT
>JAQVXQ010000247.1 GCA_028709085.1 Salinivirgaceae bacterium
CAAGAAATTGACGACACAAATACCTTCAAACAGATGATGGCAAATCTTGACGGTTTCGATTACTATTTCCGTTCCGGATATTTTGCGGGATTGGGTTATATCTATAAAACAGAATTCATAGAAATTAACGACATATATCAGATTTATACTACCAATCCCTATTGGAGACCCTTTCCAAGAGCACCGATGGTGATTGATTTCAACTTCCAAAATCAAAACTATATCGTGTTCGACAACCATTTCAAATGCTGTGGCGATGGTTCAATGAACCTTAACAATCCCGACGACGAAGAGACGCGTCGCTATGAAGCCGCAAACTTATTAAAAGAGTATATCGACACCCATTTTGCCGATAAAAACGTGATGATTGTAGGCGATTTAAACGACCTTCTTGAAGACAATGAACAAAACAATGTTTTTAAAAACATAATAAACGACTTCCAGAACTACTATTTTGCCACTAGCGATATAGTAACTGGCACCAATGCAAATTGGTCGTACCCTTCGTGGCCATCGCACCTCGATCATATAATTATTACCAACGAACTATTCGACGAATTTGAAAACGAATCGTCCGTAGTACAAACCATCCGAATTGACGATTATTTTTCAAGTTGGTCTCAATATGATAAATATGTATCGGATCACCGTCCGGTTGGATTCAAATTTACGCCAAACGCAACCGTTGGGTTAAATAAACTGGAAGCAACAAAGAAGTTAACCGTTCGACCAAATCCGTTTAGAACAGAAACAACTTTCGAATTTGAAACTCTACAAGATAACACCCATCTTGAAATTTATGATATTCGAGGACAATTGATTTTCACTGACATTATTCAGGCAGGAGAAGGTCAATACACTTGGAGTCCGACAAATGGCGAATCGGGAGTTTATTTTAGTCGGCTACGCACCAATAGCGAAACAACGATACCTGTTAAGTTGTTAATTATAAGATAATTACCACACTGAAAACATGGAAATGGGAATCAATAAACGATATCGTTTATTGATTCCCATTTTTTATCCTTACACATCGCGTCATTGCAAATGAAGTGATGCAATTTGCTCCTATTTCATTTCACTGCAAGCGCAACAAAACAATCTGCTTCCATTCACAACAAATAACAACAACATCATCCCCTCACCGCCCAGACCATGGCAAATAGCGATAGAAAAAACGGGGGTAAAAATGGATACGCACGCCGTTAGGTGTGCAATAAACCAAATTTGAAAACATTTCGCACCTACGGAGCGACGAATTCGTTTCATTTCACGATTTCTATCGCTATTTGCCACCTACAGCGGCAGGTATTTATTCATGGTAACAGATTGCCACGAGCAGAGCTCTCCCCGAGAAATCGGGGCAGGCTGCAATGACGGTTTCATTGCGATTTACTTCATGTCAAAACAGGGTCTATAACCCCAACAACTCCTCTTCGGCATTGGCCGATTGGGCTAGCATCTGATATGGATTTTCAATCAACGTTTTCACTTTTAGCAAAAAACCAACGGACTCGCTTCCATCAATCACCCGATGATCGTACGATAATGCAACATACATCATGGGACGAATTACAACTTGACCGTTCACGGCAATGGGTCGATCCTGAATGGTGTGCATCCCCAAAATCCCGGTTTGTGGCGGATTAAGAATTGGCGTACTCAACAAAGAGCCGAAAACACCGCCATTGGTGATGGTAAAAGTGCCCCCTTTAAGTTCGTCGAGGGTTATTACTCCTTTGCGTGCTTTGTTGGCCAATAAAACAATGTCGCTCTCCAATGTGGCAATATCCTTCGACCCAGTGTCTCGGATTACTGGAACCATAAGTCCGCGCGGAGTTTGCACGGCAATTCCAATATCGCTATACTTAAAATAGACAATATCGTCGCCATCGATCATGGCATTTACATTGGGAAAAGCCTTTAAAGCCAGCGTTGCCGCTTTGGCGAAAAACGACATAAAACCAAGCTTAACGCCATGTTTTTCCTGAAATTGAGATTGGTAATTTTTGCGCAGTTGCATTAAATTGGTCAAGTCAATTTCGTTGAATGTGGTTAACATTGCCGTTTGATTTTTGACGGCAACCAATCGCTCGCTCACCTTTTTTCGCAAGTTACTCATGGGCTTCCGCTCCATGGATCGCTCACCCTCGGGCTTCGGTGCTGCATTCACACCTGGCATTTGAAGTGCCCCTGTCACATGTTTTGCGGTCAGACGATTTATTACCTCTTGCGGTTGAATATTATTCTGCTCCATCATTTTTTTAGCCAGTGGAGTGACTTTGATATCAATCCCCTCAGGTTCTTTGGAGGAAGCGATGGTTTGTTCAACCTTTGCTGGTTTTTTTTCGGTCTGTAGTTTATCTTGTACAGCCGATTTTGAGTCGTCAATGGTACAGGCAATTGAATTTACCGCCACCTCTACTCGCTCTTTTGCCACGATCTTTACTTGCCCATCGGCAGGAGAGACAATGGTTAGGGTTGCTTTCTCGGATTCAATTTCTGCTAAATCCTGATTTTTTGTCACCAAATCGCCATCGGAAACTAACCACTGTGCAATTTCTACGGTGGAAATTGATTCGCCGGGGGAAGGTATTTTCACTTCAATAATCATAGTATCAGTTTTTTTTATTTTCGTTCAGTTAGCAATTTGTTTTACTTTAGCAGATATGATTTTTCC
>JAQVXQ010000248.1 GCA_028709085.1 Salinivirgaceae bacterium
CTGTACAAGGAACAAGCAAGACCGTTAAATTTGAGAAAACAGGGTTCGTTTACGACATATTAAATTTGCGTAAAATAGCGCAAAGTTATCGCGTTTTAACCCGAACCCCGTTTGGGAATACATTTACTCTCGATTTTGCTAAACAGGTGATTGTCAACGACTCTCTGGGGCGAGACGACTTTCCCGATGTCTTGTATGTTGGTCTTAATCCCATTGGAGTTATTAATCAAGAACTTGGACCAATGTCGGTGGAGTTGGAGGATGCTTACGTTCGACTCGATGAGGATATAGCGCAATTTATAACCTTTCTCGACATGGAGATTGGAATGAAAGATGTTCTTTTTATAATGACCTCGGATCGAGGATGTCCACATGTTCCGGCGTATCTTAATACGATGAATCTGCCCGCTGACATATTTGATCAAAACCAACTTTATACACTAGCAAAAAGCTATCTGAATGTAGTTTATGGGCAAGGTGATTGGATCACCGCCTATAGTGACAAACAATTTTATTTGAATCATACCTTAATTGAGGACGCAAAACTATCACTCACCGATGTTCAGGAGCGTCTTGCACGGTTTGCCTTACAATTTTCAGGGGTCGTAAATGCCGTGACAGCCAGCACTTTGCAAAGTACTAATTTTAATCGCGGTAGTTTTGCCCTCATGCAAAATAGTTATCATCAACGACGCTCGGGCGATGTAATCATAAATCTTGAACCCGGTTGGATTGAGAAGTCTGACTTTATGGTGCAATCAAATTCGGGATACGATTACGATACCCATGTTCCCCTTATTTGGTATGGTTGGAGAGTTCCTCGAACAACAATTTATAGGAATATATCCAGCACCTCCATTGCCGCAACCATTGCTGCTATGCTTAATATTGTGACCCCCGGAGGCTCCTCAGGCGAGGTTATTTTTGAACTGATGCAGAAAAATAGATAGTTTTTGTGTGAACGGATATTGTTTTGTTTCAGAATGTTTTAGGTAGTGATATGCCCGGTTTTGTGGGAAATCATATCGCATTTTGATAAAAGGGATTCATATATCGTAAAAAGCAAATAAAAAACTCCAGTTCACTTTTGCAAACTGGAGTTTTGTATTTTACAATATTGAATTAGATTCTGCGAGTATTGTTTGCAATTGAAGCAAGAGCTCTAAATAGCTCTGCTAAAAATCTTGTAAACACTATAGTCATAAATCCGTAAATTGGCATTATGATAATAGCCATAAATCCAGCATCAATAAAATCCAACCCTATTTGACGCGCTAAATACCCCCCTTCATCTCCTAAAAACAATGTAATTAGCAGTGCGGCCCAAGTACCCAACACAGCAATCCATATTCCAAGCCATTCGCCTGTTGTTTGGATTAGATGAGAGAAAACAGGAGTTGCCACAAATTCATCATTATCACTTGTGGTGTAGAGTACTCTGTCTTTTCGATCCCACCAAAGTTGAAAGCTAATCCATCCTACAAAAGCAACCATTATCCAAATTAGAAAAAATAGGAAAATGATTTTGGCCCCGCCCCTAAATACATCGTTGTCGATGGCTGTATATAACACATAGAAGGGAGCAATGAGGTTTAGAACTGCCATTAGAGCGTACAACCAACTAAAGGGTTTTCTGTAAAAATGACCATTGTCTATATACGCTAAAAATGGTCTAATAAAAGTAAAAAATTGATTTTCCATGTTGTTTAGTTTTAGTTTGACAAGGATAAAGTTACAAAATATATTTAAATATATTTAAACATATTTTCTTAACGATTTGTTAATTATAAAGCCTGTCCATTTTCAGGTTCGTATTTTCCGGAAGGGGAAAATCAAACACTTGTGGTTGCGTTTTGTTGCGAACAATTACAGATTGCGTCATTTCGTTGGCAAAGAAACCATCATTGCAGCCTGCCTCGATTTCTCGGGGAGAGCTTTGCTCGTGGTAATCTGCTGAAAAGAATAGGAAAAGATTGCTTCGCTTCACTTGCAATGACCTGGTAATTCGGCAATCTGCCACAAAAAACTCCCCTAGAACCGCAGTCCCAGAGGAGTTTTCAATAAAACATTCCAAAATTCTTATTCAACAATCAACTTTACCGTTTCTAACACTTCGCCCTCTTTTACAAGGCGGACGTAATAAATACCTGTTTTATAATTCGTTGTGTTAATTTTTGTGGTGGTTGAAATCACATTCGATTGGTAAACCCGAACACCGCTTGCGTTGTATAACTCAAGCACACAGTTTTCTGTTCGGTTGGTGTTGATAGTAACAAAATCGGATGTTGGATTTGGATAGACCATAAACAACGTTTCGTTGCCAAGCATGGTTTCAGCTTCGTTTATGATTTCGCTGTCGGTCATTAAATTTGGTTTAATGACAATGGTTTTGCTCTCCAACTGTTTGCTGTTGTTGTACAAACGACAAACATACACTCCCGGTTCAAACGATTCGGTTTCGATGAGCAACTGGAATGCTCGTTTTGTGAGCCCTTGCTTGTAAACTTGTTCTCCATTTTTGTTGAACATACGTATTTCTGCCGTTGCAAAATCTTTGGTTGCCAAGTCGTACTCAACTACAAAGTAGTCGTTTGCTGGGTTTGGCGATGCATTGAATGTAAACACTGGTTCTGTTTCAGCAGCGTTGCTTTTGTTGCCATTCTCGTCCTCGTCAATAA